>NZ_JBTNDH010000013.1:0-102146 GCF_054511095.1 Arthrobacter sp. TMN-49
GGGGGGGGGGGGGGGGGGGGGGGGGGGGGGGGGGGGGGGGGGGGGGGGGGGGGGGGGGGGGGGGGGGGGGGAGGGGGTTGTGGTAACGAAGCCCCCCAACACCAAGGTCGTTGGCGTCCATGATGGCCGTGCCGGCGAACGTTGCCGCGTACTCGGCCGGGACAGCGGCCCGGACCAGGGCGCTGAGGCGAGCCGCCACGCCGTCGGGGTCAATGGGTGCATACTTCACCGAGTGGGTGGAGGTGCCCACCTGGTAGCCTGCGGCGCCGTCGATCGCGTTGATGTTGTGACCAACCACCTCGTAGAACACCCCTGACTTGCCCTGCAACTTGCCGATGACGCTGCGTGCCGAGGCGTACATAATCCTCGGCAGGCCCACCTCGTCGATTGCCAACTGCATGGACCAGGGACTGGCCAGGCCAATACCGCCGGGGTTGCGGGTGACAAACTTGCTGAAGATGCGGGCAGCGTTGGAGACCTTGATGTCCCACACAGGGATGGACCGGCCCTGTGTCATGGCAACGATCTTCTCCGAAACGAACAAGTACCAAGGAGTGTTGGAGGTGGCGTCGCCGTGGTCCCCGCCAGCTGTTGGCAGGCCGTCGAAGTAGCGCTTGACGTACGTCATGACGGCCGGGTCAAAGTCGGTTTCCTTGTAGAAAACCTCCGTGCGTAGCGGGTAGCGGCGGAATGTTCCGGCGTCGCCTGGCACTGTAATGTCAAGGTTCTTCTCGGCGTTGGGGACGTAGTCGCTCTTACCTTCGATGCCGGCCTTTACCTCGGGCTCGTCAAAGAATTCGCGCAGCCACAGCTCGGTGTTGATCAGGCGCCAGAACACCATGGTGGAGCCGGCGCTCTTGCCGCTCAGGTACTCCTCGAACGCGTAGATGACTGCGTCCTGGTCCCAGTAGGGCCGTGAGCCGAAGGAGGAGGAAAGGAAGATCTCGTAGATCTTTTCCTTCATCAGGCCAAACCATTCAGCCTCGGGGGTGGTGAAACCGATCTTGTTGCGACGGTTGCTGATCATCTCCGGCAGCAACTCGCGGGTGGCGTCGCGCAGGATGCGCTTGTTCCAGCCGCCCTTGATGATGGATTCATCGGAGAGGCTAAAGAGGAACTTCACCACTTCCTTGTCCAGGAACGGCACACGGCCCTCCAAGGAGAAGCGCATGGTGTTCTTGTCCTCGTAGCGCAGCACGGCCGGCAGGGACTTGTGGAAGAGGTCGTCAATGAGGCGCAGCTTCAAGTTATCCGGGATGTTGGAGAACTTCTCGGCCTTGTACTTGGCAGTGAACGTCTTGTTCAGCAGCGGGGTGATCCCGGCGGCCTTCTTGAAGGTCAGTGCGCCCTGAATGCGGAAACGGGCCAGACGGAACAAAATATCCGAGCTGGACACGAGTTCCTTGGCCAGCTTGGCGTTCTGCCCGTTCTTCTTCAACTGACGCAGGTAGGCGAAGTAGTAAGGAATGTAGCCGGCCATCATCTCATCGGCACCCTGGCCGTCAAGGAGCACTGTGACGTGTTTGGACGCCTCGCGCATGACCTGGTACTGGGCGTACGGGCCGGAGGAGATGATGGGCTCCTCCATTGTGCGCACAAAGTCCTCCAAGTCCTCCACGAATTCGGCGGCCTGCGGGCGGATCTTGTGGCTGATGACGTTGCCTTCGCAACGGGCCAGCACGGCGTCGGCGTACTTTTCCTCGTCGTTGAGCGAGTTGGGGAACACTGCGGAGAATGTCTGCTGCTGGGCACCGAGCGAATCGGTGGCTGCCGCCTTCTCCTGCATGAGCTTGTTGATGGTGACCACGACGGCGGAGGAGTCCAGTCCGCCGGAGAGCGCCGTGCCCACGGGGACCTCCGACTGCAGGCGCAGGCGGACACCTTCGGTGAAACGCTCCCGGTATTCGTCAATGACGGCCTCGGAGTAGGGGGTTTCAATGGCGGCCAGTTCGGCCAGTTCTTCCTTGAAGCGTGTGTAAGAACTGATGGTGATGGAGCCCGCCGGGCCGGCGTCGGTGTCAACAGTGTTCAGCACCAGCTTCTCGCCGGGCATCAACTTCTGCACACCGTCGAAGAACGTGGCTGATTCGTCGTCGTGAATACGGAACTGCAGGTAGCGGTACAGGATCCGTTCGTTGACGCCGCTAGTAATCTTGTTGGCCGCCAGCAGGGGCTTGATTTCGGAGCCGAACAGCAGCGTGGGGGCGTCGGCGGTACCGGCTGTGGCGTAGTACAACGGCTTGATGCCGAAGTGGTCGCGGGCCAGTACCAGACGGTTGTTCTTCCGGTCATGAATGGCAAAGCCAAACATGCCGTTGAACTTGTCAAAGGCGGCGTCGCCCCACTCCTCGTAGGACTGGAGAACAACTTCCGTGTCAGACTTCGTGGAGAACGTCCGGCCCAGGGCCTCCAGCTCTGCCCGCAGGTCAAGGTAGTTGTAGACCTCGCCGTTGTAGATGAGGACGGTGTCACCGTCGGCGCTGTACATCGGCTCCTGGCCGTGGGCCACATCGATGATGGAGAGACGCCGGTGCGCCAAGCCCACGTTGCCGTGAGTGTAGGTTCCTTCACCGTCGGGGCCGCGGTGCACAATGCACGCGTTCATCTCTTGGAGGAGAGTTTCGTCTTCTCCGTAGCCGTAATATCCAGCGATTCCGCACATACTACTTACCTCATCTTTAGCACGTCAGTCCTCGCACAATGCTACTTGCTCAACTACTGCACTGCTGCCAACCGTCACGGCGCGTAAGTGAAGTATTCGATGTGACTTTGCGCCCAACTAAGATGTCAGGGTGACTAAGACATCCCATGAAACTCCCCATTCCACAGCGCACAAACAGCCCCTGGTGGGTGTTTTGGCCCTGCAGGGCGATGTGCGTGAACACGCCCGCGCCGCTGAGGCGGCCGGCGCGCGTGTCATCAGTGTTCGACGCCGCTCCGAGCTGGCCGCCGTCGACGGACTGATCCTGCCCGGCGGGGAATCAACCACCATCGATAAACTGACCCGCATCTTTGAGCTGCGCGACCCCCTCCGCGACCGCATAGCCGGTGGCATGCCTGTTTACGGCAGCTGCGCGGGCATGATTCTGCTGGCCAACGACATTGCTGATCCGGCCAGAGACCTCAACGGGCAGGCGCAACAGACCCTGGGCGGGCTGGACATTACTGTGCGGCGCAACGCCTTTGGGCGCCAGGTTGATTCCTTTGAGACTGATCTGAACTTCACCGGGCTGGCCCGGGACGCCGCTGCCGGAACCCCTGTGCACGCAGTGTTTATTCGGGCACCGTGGGTGGAACGGGTGGGGGAGTCGGTGCGGGTCCTTGCTAGTGTTGAACTCCCTGCGGATGAGCAAACCGGTAGAATCGTCCCAGAAGTCCGTGCGGTAGCCGTTCGATCGGAGCATTTGCTGGCCACCTCCTTCCATCCGGAAGTGACTGGCGAGCGCCGCATCCACGAACTGTTTATTCGAATGATCAAGGGAGAAGCGTAACCATGTCAGGCCACTCCAAATGGGCAACAACCAAGCACAAAAAAGCGATTCTTGACAGCCGCCGCGCCAAGTCGTTTGCCAAGCTCATCAAGACCATTGAAGTTGCCGCCCGCGGCGGCGGAGCAGACCTCCAAGGCAACCCGGCACTGGAATTGGCTGTCTCGAAGGCGAAGAAAACTTCTGTTCCGGCAGACAACATTGACCGTGCCATCAAGCGTGGCGCGGGCCTGCTCGGCGATGCCGTTGATTACCAGACCATCATGTATGAGGGCTACGGCCCCCAAGGCACAGCGATCTTGATCGAGTGCCTCACCGACAACAAGAACCGCGCCGCCTCCGAGGTTCGTCTGGCAGTGGGCCGCAACGGCGGCAACATGGGCGATCCCGGGTCGGTTGCCTACATGTTCGCCCGCAAGGGCATTGTGAGCCTGGCCAAAAACGGTCTCAGCGAGGATGACCTGCTCATGGCCGTCCTTGACGCCGGTGCCGAAGAGGTCAAGGACCACGGTGAAACCTTTGAGATCATTTCCGACCCCCAGGACCTGCCCGCCATTCGCGCGGCCCTGGCGGAAGCCGGCATTGAGTACGACTCCGATGAGGCTGGCTTTGTCCCGTCCATGCACGTTGAACTTGAGGTGGAGAACGCCCGCAAGTTCATGAAGCTCTACGACGCCTTGGAAGACCTGGATGACGTCCAGAACATCTACTCCAACGCTGACATGAGCGCCGAGGTTCTCGCGGCACTCGAAGAGGACTAAGAACTGCGTGTTTTAGGAGTCGACCCGGGTTTGACCCGGTGCGGGCTCGGCGTCGTGGACGTCGCGCCCAACCGCACAGCCACCTTGGTGGGGGTTGGTGTGGTGGGAAGCTCACATGTTTTGTCGTTGGACGCCCGGCTGCTGGTCATCGCGGAAGCGATCGATCAGTGGCTGGATGCGTTTAAGCCAGATGTTTTAGCCATCGAACGCGTGTTTGCCCAGACCAACCTCAGCACAGTCATGGGCGTGGCGCAGGTGTCAGGCGTTGTCATGGTGGCCGCCGCCCGGCGCGGGATACCCGTTGCCATGCATACGCCGTCGGAGGTCAAGGCTGCTGTGACAGGCAACGGCCGCGCCGACAAGGCCTCGGTCACGGCCATGGTGACACGGCTGCTGCGCCTGTCCGAGCCGCCACGCCCCGCCGACGCGGCCGACGCCCTGGCGCTGGCCATAGCCCATGCCTGGCGCAGCGGCAGTGCGTATTCCCAAGATTCCTCGAGTACGACGGCGGCCCAACAGTTGTGGCGCGACGCCGAAGCCAAGTCCAAGGTCCAAAAGAACAAGGAAAAGCCCGGGGCTACCTGGCACTAGTTGTTAGTACGTATGTTCTATATACTTATTTTAGTTAGTTGGCCAGTCAGTTTCGGTGTTTGTCAGGAGCAGTTGCAATGATCAGTTTTGTCCGAGGACCCGTGGCCCATCTTTCGCTGGCCCAGGCTGTTATCGACGTCAACGGGGTGGGCATGCTGGTGCACGCCACACCCAAGACGCTCGGAAACTTGCGTCTGGGGGAGGAGTCCACCCTGACGACCACCATGATTGTGCGCGAAGACTCCATGACCCTGTACGGTTTCGCCGACGCGGACGAGCGCGAAGTCTTTGACGTGCTGCTCAGCGTCAGCGGCATCGGGCCCCGGCTTGCCCTGGCCATCTTGGCTGTGCTGGAACCGGAAGCCATCCGGCGGGCTGTGGCCGACGGTGACGGGAAGGCTTTCACTAAGGTTCCCGGTGTGGGGCCCAAGGTGGCCGGACGCATAGTCCTTGAACTTAAAGGCAAGCTCATCCCCACGGGTGCGCCCGTGTCAGCGGCCAAACCGGCGGTAGCCATGGTTTGGAAGGATCAGGTTGTTGCCGCCATGACCAGCCTTGGCTGGAACGAACGTGATGCCCTCAAGAGCATCGATGCGGCCATCGCCGATGATCCCGAACTTGGCGAGAGCACCAATGTTGCGGCCATCCTGCGCGCCACACTGCGCTGGCTGGGCCAGGACAACTCACGTCAAAGCACCAGGGTGCGCTAAGCCATGGCAATCACAAACGGCGCCGAAGGGCTGCTCCCGGGCCAAATCAGCCTTGGCGGTGACCCGGCCAGCACGGCAATCGCCGCCAATCTGGCTGTGCCCGCACCGGAGCCCGAGGAGCGTGAGCTCGAAGCTGCCCTGCGCCCCAAGAACCTTGCGGACTTTGTGGGCCAGCAGCGGGTCCGTAAGCAACTGTCACTGGTGTTGGCCGCCTCCAAGATTCGCGGCCGCAGCGCGGACCACGTTTTGATGTCCGGCCCGCCCGGTCTCGGCAAGACCACACTTGCCATGATCATTGCCGCCGAAATGAACGCGCCGTTGCGGATCAGCTCCGGCCCGGCCATTCAGCATGCAGGGGATCTCGCGGCCATTCTTTCCTCACTGTCGGAGGGTGAGGTGTTGTTCCTTGATGAAATCCACCGCATGTCCAGGCCTGCCGAGGAAATGCTGTACATGGCCATGGAGGACTTCCGTGTGGACATCATTGTGGGCAAGGGCGCCGGCGCCACGGCCATTCCGTTGGAACTGCCCCCGTTCACCCTGGTGGGCGCGACCACACGCGCAGGGCTGCTCCCCGGCCCGCTGCGGGACAGGTTTGGCTTTACCGGCCATCTGGAGTTTTATTCCGTGGCAGAACTTGAACTGGTGCTGCGACGGTCGGCCGGCATGCTGGATCTGAAACTGACCAGCGCAGGATTCTCCGAGATTGCCGGACGGTCCCGCGGTACCCCCCGCATTGCCAACCGCCTCCTGCGGCGTGTGCGGGACTGGGCGTTGGTGCACGGCATAGAAACCATCGATGCCCGCACGGCGTCGGCGGCCCTGGACATGTATGAAGTGGATGTCCGGGGCCTTGACCGCCTGGACAGGTCGGTTTTGGAAGCCCTGGTCCACAAATTCAATGGCGGACCCGTAGGTCTGTCGACCTTGGCCATTGCTGTTGGTGAAGAGCCCGAAACTGTTGAAACGGTGGCAGAGCCGTTCCTGGTTCGCGAAGGCTTGTTGGGGCGAACCCCTCGCGGGCGCATAGCGATGCCTGCAGCATGGGACCACCTTGGTTTGAAGATGCCGCGAAATGCTGTGGCGGCAGCCATGCTGCCCTTTGACGAAGACGATGATGAGCTCTAGCTCAGAAGCTCATAGTGATCTTGGACAAGCCGGACCATAGCCGCTTGCGCTAAGGCCCGGCCATAGTTCGCGCCGTGGGGCGCTCACCCCGGCTCAGGGCCACGTCAATAGACACAACTTGGCCGCCGTGATGAGTCTTTGTGAGCAAATCCGGGTGGTTTATCATCCAACGTTCAGCTTTACCCTCTAGACTGGTATGACGTCCGGCACGTTTGCTCCGCGCCAGACCCCACCTGTCATTAAAAGAATGGAACCCTCGCTGTGTCTTTCAGCAGTATTTTGGCCGCCGAAGCGGCCGCCCCGGCCAGCCTCTTCAGCGGCACCAACCTTATTTTGTTCGCCATGTTTGGCTTGCTCATCTTCATGATGGTGCGCAAACAAAAGAAGACCAAGGCAGCCGCGGCAGAACAGCGCTCCAAACTGGCTCCCGGTGTTGAGATGATGACCAACTTTGGTTTGTTCGGCAAAGTAATCTCCATTGATGAAGACGAGAACAAAATCGTCTTGGAAATCTCCCCCGGCACCACCGCGACAGTTCACCGTCAGACGGTTGCCAAAATCATTGCGCCTGAAACCGCCGAGGCCGTTGTTCCCGATGACGCCTCCGCCTTGACTCCGAGCCTGGAAAAGACGGAGAAGACCGGGGAATCTGTTGAGGAATCCCTTGAGCGCCTGAAGAACGAAAACAAAGACAACTAGCCTTATTCGGGTTGGCTGCTGCTGTGCCGATGAATGTCGTGCACAGCAGCATTGCCATGTTCACAACACCCGTGACCAATAGAAGGATCCCTTGATGGCACGAACAGGTCCGACGTCCACAGCTCGCAGAACTCTTCTGTGGCTTGCGGCGATCATCATTGCATGCACCTTGGCAGTAGGTGGCGGCGTCCTTGCCGGAGCCGCCTCATGGTCGCCAAAACTGGGTCTTGACCTTGAGGGTGGTACCCAAATGATTCTGGCGCCCAAGGTTGAGGGCGCCGGCAGTATCACGAGCGAGCAGTTGGACCAGGCCGTGTCCATCATCCGTCAGCGCGTTGACGGTTCGGGTGTTTCGGAAGCGCAGATTTCCACCGAGGGCGGCAACAACGTTGTTGTGAACATGCCCGGCAAGCCCACTGATGAAGAGCGTGAACTCATCAAGGCTTCGGCCAACATGAACTTCCGCCCGGTCATTGTTGCGACTCAGGCTCCCACCGGTACCGTACCGCCGGCCGAGCGGACTCCTGCGGACAAGCTGCCGGTTCCCACGGCTGCGCCCGTCAACGCCAGCGACCCCAACTGGGTTGATGCGGCGCTGATGAAGGAGTTCGAGGCAACCAGCTGTATTGCACCGCTGACTGACCGCCCCACCAGCTCCGACCCGGCAAAGCCTTTGGTGAGCTGTGAGCCCGAGTCCGGCATCAAGTACATCCTTGGCCCGGTGGAAATCCCCGGCAAGTGGATCAAGACTGCAAGCCACGGCCTGCAAGCTGGCGCCCAGGGTGCCACCACCAATGAATGGTCGGTTCAGCTCACGCTGACCAAGCCCGAGGGTGCCGAGGCGTTCAAGGACGTCACCCAGCGCCTGAATGCGAAGTACCTGGCCAACCCGGATGATCCGCAGGCCCGTTTCGCCATTGTTCTAGATGACAGTGTCATCTCCGCTCCGGCGTCCATGGCTGTCATCACCGATGGTCAGTCCTCGATCACCGGCCAGTTCACCGAAACCAGTGCCAAGGCACTGGCGGACAAGCTGAAGTTTGGTTCCTTGCCCATCAGTTTCGAGATCCAAAGTGAACTCCAGATCTCGGCAACTCTTGGTTTGCAGCAGCTGGAAATGGGACTGTTGGCCGGTATGATCGGCCTTGTTTTGGTGGTCATCTACTCACTGTTCCAGTACCGGGCACTGGGTTTTGTCACCATCATTTCCCTGATCATCGCCGGTGTGATTACCTACCTGGCCATAATTTTGCTCGGCTGGGCGGAAAACTACAGGCTCTCCCTGGCGGGTGTGGCGGGTATCATCGTGGCCATCGGTCAAACAGCTGACTCGTTCATTGTGTACTTTGAACGGGTCAGAGATGAGCTACGTGACGGTCGTGGGCTCATTGCCGCCGTCGAAAACGGTTGGTCCCGAGCCAAGCGCACCATCCTGGCTTCCAAGGCCGTGAACATCCTGGCCTCCTTGGTGCTCTACTTTGTTTCCGTTGGCAACGTCAAGGGTTTCGCGTTCACACTGGGCCTGACAGCGGTAGCTGACCTCATTGTGGTCTTCATGTTCACCCACCCGACGTTGCAGCTGTTGGCACGTACCAAATTCTTCGGTGAAGGCCACGCCTTCTCCGGACTTGACCCGGTTCAACTCGGTGCCATCCCCTTGTACCGCGGGGCAGGCCGGTTCCGGACCCCTGAAGAGACAGTGGAAGTTGTCAAGGGTAAGAATGCCCGCGCAGCCGGTGAAGCCGAACGACGCCAGACCATCGCCGAACGGCGGCTGGCGGCCAAGGACGCTGAACTGGTTGGCAGCCGGGGTGCCGGGGCGGCAAAGTCCGAGTCCGATGATGACTCGAAGGAGAGCAAGTAATGAAGAGTTTCGCCACTTTTGGCAACGAACTGTACACCGGTGAACGGTCCTACGAGTTTGTTGGAAAACGTAAAGTCTGGTTTGGCATCACGGGTCTTGCCGTTCTGCTGTCCCTCTTGATTCCCATGCTGGGCGGTGGCTTCAACTTCGGTATTGAGTTCCGCGGCGGCTCACAGTTCACCATTTCCGCGGTTGCCCACACCGACGCAGCCATTGGTGAAGCGGCGGTTGCCGAGGCAGCCCCCGGCACGGCAGCTGTGGTGACCAACATTGCTGGCCAAACCATGCAAGTCCAGACGGACAGGCTCAGTGATGACGAGACCTTGAAGGTCAAGGATGCGTTGAAGTCCGCCTACGGGGTCACCGAGGATCACATCACCTCAACCTATGTTGGACCCACCTGGGGGCAGGATGTTTCACGCCAAGCCATCATCGGTTTCATTGTCTTTGTGCTGCTGGCAACTGTCTTGATGGCCTTGTACTTCCGCACCTGGCGAATGTCCATTGCCGCCGTGGTGGGTCTGCTGGTGGTCATGGTTGTCACGGCGGGGGTCTACGCGGCATCCAGCTTTGAAGTCACGCCGTCGGCCATCATCGGGTTCCTGACCATTTTGAGCTACTCGCTCTATGACACGGTGGTGGTCTTTGACAAGATTCGAGAAAACACGGCAGACATCACCAAATCGGTGCGCAGGACGTTCGGTGAGGAAGTCAACCTGGCCGTCAACCAGACGCTGGTCCGTTCCATCAACACCATGATGGTTGCTGTCTTGCCGGTTGGCTCCATCTTGTTCATCGGTGCCTTCCTGCTCGGCGCCGGTACCCTGCGTGACCTGTCCCTGGCGCTGTTCATCGGCATTATTGTCAGTACGTTCTCCACCATCTTCGTCGCGGCACCGCTGTACGCCTGGTTGCGTGAGCGCGAGCCCGAACTGGCCAAGCAGGCCAAGAAGGTGCACTCGCGCCGCGCCAGCGAGGCAAACGAAGCCGCAAAGAGCGTTATCGCCTGATAGCGGCAAGGCTCGAACATAGCCGGGGGTGGATGCACAGCATCCGCCCCCGGCTATCCTTTTGGTCAAAGTTTTCTCATCCGCGCCTTACACTGGATAAATGCTCCGTAGTGAGCGTGCAGCCGCGAATGTGAGGGAGGTAATGCGTTGAACGATGAATCGCCCTCGCATAAAATATTGACCGAACCCGGGTCCCCGACTCCCGAGGATGCTGGCGCTTCCAAGCCGCGCCCGCCGGAGCTACGCCCCACCTTCCCCGGCCGCCGTGAACGCACACGATCGCGTCTGGCCAGGTTGACTGGTTGGTCCAATGAAAGTTACTCACCGATCTTGGAGCCTTTGCTGCGCATTGTGCGGGCCAAGAACCCCAAAGAAGACTTTGAGCTGATCCAACGCGCCTTCTCTGTCGCGGAGAAGTACCACGAGGGCCAGAAGCGCAAGAGCGGCGATCCCTATATCACCCACCCGGTGGCCGTGACAACCATTCTGGCTGAGCTGGGCATGAGCGGCAGCACCCTGGCAGCGGCGTTGCTGCATGACACGGTTGAGGACACCCCCTACACACTGGCCGAGCTGGAACGGGACTTTGGGCCGGAAATCACCATGCTGGTGGACGGTGTCACCAAACTCGACAAGGTTGAATTTGGTGATGCGGCCCAGGCTGAGACTGTCCGCAAAATGGTTATTGCCATGGCGAAAGACATCCGTGTCCTGGTCATCAAACTGGCCGACAGGTTGCACAACGCCCGCACGTGGAGGTTCGTCTCAGCTGCCTCCTCGGAGAAGAAGGCCAGGGAAACCCTGGACATCTTTGCACCGCTAGCGCACCGACTCGGCATGAACGCCATGAAATGGGAGCTCGAAGAACTGTCCTTCGCCGCCTTGTACCCCAAGGTGTATGAAGAGATTGTCCGGATGGTTCAGGACCGCTCTCCCGAGCGTGAGAAGCAACTGAGCATCATCCGCCGCGAAATCGCCGAATCATTGCGAGTGGCCAAGATCAAGGCCGACATTACCGGCCGGCCCAAACACTATTACTCCATCTACCAAAAAATGGTGGTACGCAACAAAGACTTTGATGACATCAACGATCTCATCGGCGTCCGTGTACTAGTTGACACAGTGGGTGACTGTTATGCGGCCCTTGGCCAAATTCACTCACTCTGGAACCCTCTGGTGGGGCGTTTCAAGGACTACATTGCGCTGCCAAAGTTCAACATGTACCAGTCTCTGCACACGACAGTGGTGGGCCCGGGCGGTAAGTTGGTGGAGATTCAGATCCGCACCCTGGAGATGCATCAGCGGGCAGAGTACGGCGTTGCAGCTCATTGGAAGTACAAGAGCGGCAACAAGACGCCCGTCACCAGCCAGGATGACATGAACTGGTTGCGCACCTTGGTGGATTGGCAGCAGGAGACCAAGGACCCCAACGAGTTCCTGGAATCATTGCGGTATGAGATGAACGCCAAGGAAGTGTTTGTCTACACCCCCAAGGGCGCCGTCATAGCGCTGCCCGAGGGTTCCACCCCCGTGGATTTTGCCTACAGCGTGCACACCGAGGTGGGTCACAGAACCATTGGGGCCCGTGTCAACGGCAAGCTGGTGCCGCTCAATAGTGAACTTGCCCATGGCGACACTGTGGAGATCTTCACCAACAAGGCCGAGGGTGCCGGGCCCAGCCAGGATTGGCAAAACTTTGTTAAGAGTCCCAGGGCGCGGAACAAGATCCGCCAATGGTTTAGCAAGGAACGCCGGGAAGAGTCCATTGAAAAGGGCAAGGAACTCCTAACCAAGGGCATGCGCAAGGCGAACCTGCCCTTGCAAAAGATGATGACTCACGACGCCCTTCTGGCCGTTGCGGAGCATTTTCACTACACAGACGTTTCCGGGCTCTACGCCGCCGTGGGGGACGGGCACACCTCCACACAGTCAGTGGTGGAGCGGCTACGCGACGTGCTCGGTGTCCCCCACGACATTGAGGCTGCCCCGGCGCTGCTGGATACGCACATCTCCACCAGCCGCCCGCGCGTCTCCGATTCCGGCGTGGTTGTCCGCGGAGTTGACGATGTCCTAGTCAAGCTGGCCAGGTGCTGTACACCCGTGCCACCGGATCCCATCTCCGGATTCGTCACCAAGGGCTCGGGGGTGTCCGTGCACCGCCAGGACTGCCCCAATCTATTGCACCTGCAAAACGAGCCGGACAGGCTGGTTGAGGTTGAATGGGCCCAGGCCCAATCGGGTGTGTTCCTCGTGGAGATCCAGGTAGAGGCCCTGGACCGCAAGAGTTTGCTCTCCGATGTGACGCGCGTGCTGGCCGAATGCCATGTGAACATTCTGGCAGCGAGTGTCACCACCACACGCAACCGGGTGGCAATGTCCAAATTTGCGTTCGAGATGGGTGATCCGAAGTACCTGGACAATGTGTTCAACGCTGTGCGCCGCATTGACGGGGTCTACGACGTCTACCGGGCAACCGGGTCACACCGGCGCAGCTAAGGTCACTGACCGGCGTCGAGCATGCTGCGCACGATTTCCTGCGCCCGGAGCTTACCGGGCACGTGGGTGGCGGCGGCTAGGGCTCGTTGGATCCCGCCCACGGTGCACAGCAACGACGGCCGGGCGACCATAGCGGCCAGGACTGCCCGCGCCATGGCCTCCGGGGCGGATCGCGCCACGTCCACGGCTGTGCGCAAGGGGCTCGTCACCAGGGCCCCGCCCACCGTCCGCACATCCGCGGCGTCCAGGTAGACCTGGCGCAAGGTGCAGCCGCTGCGGGCGGGCAGGGAGGCCGTATTGCCGTCATTATCCACCAGCAGCGAAATGATCTGCGGCGGGGGAGCGCAGCCATAGACCCACGCGGCGGCCAGCTGCCCCAGAACGGCCCGTTTTTCCAGCGCCGCCGGAATGCTAAGTTTCAGCGCCCCTGCCCGCACTGCAGGCGTTTCGGCCAGAGCCCGGGGGCGGAAGACGTCACCCACCACGGCGTCCAGCACGCCGTCGAGCTTCATGGCATGCAGTTCGGCCAGGATGAACATATCCCCGGGAACCTGAAGCGTGCCGGGCAGGCTTGATGATTCGTTCATGAACCAAGACTGCCCCCGAACACGGCAAACAAAAAGGCCCCCGAGCCGGATTGTGGACAACCCGGCCCTGGGGCCTTATGAACTGCTCAAAATAGTTGCTAGGAGAAGTCCTCAGCGGCCTTCTGGATCTGCTCCAGCCACAGTTCACGAGCTTCCAAGGCCTCGGTAGCCTTGGCTACCTTGCGGGCATCGCCGGCCTTCTGGGCCTGTGCAAGATCGTCTCGAAGACCAGCAATGGTCGCTTCGAGCTGGCTCAAGGCGTTACTGGTGCGGGCCTTGGCTTCGGGATCGCTGCGGCGCCAGTTGTCGTCGTCGGCTGCACGGACGGCCTCTTCAACCTTGCGCAAACCAGCCTCAATACGCGCCATGTCGTTGCGGGGAACCTTGCCAGCTGCCTCCCACTTGTCACGAATGGCCTGCAAAGCCTTCTTTGTGGCGTTCAGGTCCTTGATCGGCAGCAGCGCCTCAGCTTCGGCAATCAGGGCTTCCTTGACCAGCAAGTTGGCACCGAACTCCTCATCCAAGGCGTTGTTGGCGGCCTGGCGGGCAGCGAAGAACTTGTCCTGCGCGCCGCGGAAGCGGGCCCACAGGGCGTCGTCATCCTTGCGGCTGGCGCGAGGCGAACCCTTCCACTGATCCATCAGGCGGCGGTACTCGCCAGCGGCGAAGCCCCAGTCGGTTGACGTTGCCAATTCCTCGGCGGCCTCAATCAAGGACTCCTTGGTGCTCTTGGCAGCGGCGTTGTTGTTGTCCAGCTGGGAGAAGTAGGCGCGGCGGTGGCGGTCAAACACTGTGCGGGCGCTGCGGAATCGCTTCCACAGGCCTTCCTCAGTGGCCCGGCCAAGTCGCATGCCCGACTTCTGGGCCTGCTTCCAGAACTCAAAGAGTTCGTTCATGCGGGCGCTGCTGATTTTCCACTGGATCGTGGCGGGGTCTCCGGCCGCAATGGCCTCAGCCTCGGCAACAATGGCCTCACGCGCCGCCAGCTCCACAGAGCGGGCAGCCTCATGGGTTGCGCGCTCAGCAGCGTTCAGTGCCTTGATGCTCTCATCCAGGGCCACCAGACGGGCCAACGCCGCGTTGACATCACCGACGGTGTTGCGTTCGCCAAGCTGTTCACGCAGGTGTGTGACCGTCTTGTGCATGTCAGTGGTGGGGGCCTTGGCCTCAACACGCTGCTCAAGCAACGTCACCTGGGCCAGGATGTCCTCGAACTTGCGGGCAAAGTAGGCCAAGGCCTCATCCTTGCTGGCGCCGGGGTACTGGCCTACCGGGAACTCCTCGCCGTCCAGCAGCAGGAAAACGTGTCCGTCTTCTTCGGCACGGCCAAACTTGGCAGCCTCCACCAAGTCCACCGCCGGGACTGCCACTACCGGGGCAGCAACAGGGGCAGTAGGTGCCGGAGCCTTGGGCCGGGCAGCAAAGGCTGCCGGTGACGGCGAAGGTGTGGGAGCTGGAAGGGGGGCCTGCGCCGCGTCGGCAGCGTCCGGCGTCGCGTTTTCCTGGGCAGGAATAGCCGGCTCGGTTGTTGAGGCAAGTGTTTCGTCGGATTCTTGACTGTGTGTCACCGCTAAAAGTCTTTCGCTGGAGGGAACTGAGGGGTGGAGCAAAAACGATCCGGCCGGGATCGCCTTGAAGCGTCTTTACGTGGTGGGCGTTGGTGCGTTCCACCACGAGTGGCCTGATGAAATCTAGTCAAGCTTGAACGAGTCTATCGTCACCTTGGTCTTGGGGGTGCCGTCGGTGGCGTCGCCGTCGATCCCGCCGGCAGCAATTGCGCTCACTACGTCTAGGCCGCTGGTGACCTTGCCGACTATTGTGTAGCCGCCGGTGTCCTGGGGCAGGACGGTGTCCTTGAAGGTGATGAAGAACTGGGTGCCGTTGGAGTACGTGGTGTTGGCGCGGGCCACGGCAATGGTGCCGGCAGGGTATTTGCCATCGGCCGGAGTGTTCTCCACAGGACCCCACTGGTAGCTGGGATCGCCCTGGCCGTCGCCCTTGAGTGAACCGCACTGCAACACGCCGAAGTTTTCAGCGTCGGCGAGTCGGTGGCAGCTTTTGCCCGTCAAGAAATCAGTATCAGCTAAGGACTTGAACACTGCCGCCGCCTGAGGGGCCTTGGTGCCGTCCACGCTCACGCCAACAGGCTGCCCATTGAGGCTCAGCGAACCCGTGAAGGTTTTGCCCTTGGCCGTGTCAGCCTTGGGAACCGTGGGGCTGTTGGTCTTCACGGGTGCAGCGGTTGTCGGCGCTGCCGAGGGGGTGGCCGTCGCTGTGGGCGTCGGTTCCGGATCCGCGGAGGCACTGTCTTTGGGGGCAAACACAGTCAACGCCAACACGATGGCAACCATGAGGGTTACTGCAATGGCGACGGCTGCGATCCAGTTGTCGCGCTGGCGGCGTTGGAGTTGCTCCCGGTGCAGGGCCTGGTTGGCTTCCATGCGTGCGACGCGTGCCTTGGCTTCGCGGCTGGACTTATGGTTGTTGGCCAACTGTGCCTCTCCTTCTTGTGCGAGCGGTATGTTCACCCGCGCCGTGTGAGCGTGGCGGGGGTAGGTTAGGGGTGGAGTGTCAAACCTTATAAAATGGCATTCGGTGTCAGTTTACTCATGTATTTGCCGCAAAGCTGCGAGCATGACAGGGCCAAGCACACACCGTTACGTATACCCGCCCCGCCACTTGCGTGAATGAACCTGCACTGTGGCGCATGTTAGGAGAGCATTACCCATGGCACGCAACGCCTCCTTGTCCGGTTTTCCCGAGTGGCTTCCCGAGGAACGGTTGGTGGAACAGCATGTGTTGGACACGCTGCGCCGCACCTTTGAACTCCACGGGTTCAGCTCCGTTGAGACCCGGGCGGTGGAGACTGTGGGCCAACTCCTGCGCAAGGGCGAGATTGATAAAGAGGTGTACGCGCTCTCCCGCCTGCAGGACGACGACGGGAACGCGGCCGCCGCTGCCAAGGCCGACCCCAACCAGCTGGCCCTGCACTTTGATTTGACAGTGCCCTTCGCCCGGTACGTGGTGGAGAACGCCGGCTACCTGTCCTTCCCGTTCCGCCGCTACCAGATCCAGAAGGTTTGGCGTGGCGAGCGTCCCCAGGAGGGGCGGGCCCGTGAGTTCACCCAAGCCGATATTGATGTAGTGGCCGACGGCGAACTTCCCTTCCGTTACGACGTGGAACTTGCGCTGGTGATTGCCGAGGCGCTGTCCGCCCTGCCCATTCCCGCCTTCAAGCTGCGGATCAACAACCGCAAGTTGGCTGAAGGTTTCTACCGGGGGATCGGGCTGACCGACACTGCCGGCGTGCTGCGCAGCATTGACAAGTTGGAAAAAATTGGCGCGGAAGCCGTGGCCACGTTGCTCAAGAACGAACTTGGCGCCACCGACGAACAAGCCGCCAAGGCCCTTGCCCTGGCCTCCATCCGCACCGAGGACACCTCCTTCGTGGCCGCTGTGCGCGCCTTGGGCGTCACCAACGAGCTCATGGAGGAAGGCCTGAACGAACTGGAGCAGGTCATTGCCGCGGCCGTGAAGAGCGCCCCGGGCTCGGTGGTCGCCGACCTGTCCATTGCCCGCGGTTTGGACTACTACACAGGAACCGTCTACGAGACAGTCCTGGTGGGCCACGAGGCGCTGGGCTCCATCTGCTCCGGCGGACGTTATGACGCACTGGCGTCCAAGGGCAACCGCAAGTTCCCCGGCGTCGGCCTCTCCATTGGTGTGACCCGCTTGGTGGCCCGGATCCTCAGCCAGGAATTCGCCAAGGCCTCCCGCAGTGTCCCCACAGCCGTGCTTGTCACCTTGGTGGATGAGGACAGCTGGTCTGATGCCCAGGACGTGGCGACAGCCTTGCGTGCCCGCGGCATCGCCACGGAGGTTGCCGCCAAGGCGGACAAGTTCGGCAAGCAGATCAAATACGCCGACAAGCGTGGGATTCCTTACGTCTGGTTCACCGACGAGTCCGGTGCCCACCAGGTCAAGGACATCCGTTCCGGGGAGCAAGTAACGGCAGATCCCGCCGCCTGGATGCCACCGGCCAAGGACCTGACGCCGCAAATCGTCGTCGCGTAACTCACCCTCCTCGCATCTGTGGCAGTTGTTGGACCGAATCGGGCTGAGAAAGCGCTTTCCAATGCAACAACTGTCACACAGATCGTCGGGGCGGGGATGCAGCAGTCCACGGTAAACTCTTAGACAAACTCTTTCTCCGGCCGCCAATCGCGGGCCGTTCACCACCATTGAAAGGAATGCTGTGCTGCGCACACATGACCTAGGCTCCTTGCGGGCCGAACATATTGGCCAAACCGTCACACTTTCGGGGTGGGTTGCTCGCCGTCGAGATCATGGTGGTGTGGCTTTCCTTGATCTGCGTGACGCCTCGGGCGTGTCGCAGATTGTGGTACGAGAAGAGGATGTGTTCCATTCACTGCGCAACGAATTCGTTTTGCAGATCACTGGAACTGTTTCCCGCCGCCCCGAGGGCAACGAGAACCCGGCACTGGCAACAGGTGAGATTGAAGTCATGGCGGATGCCGTCGTGGTCCTCAACGAGGCCGCACCGCTGCCGTTCCAGGTGGACGAGCACGTTGAGGTTGGCGAGGAAGCGCGCCTGAAGCACCGCTACCTGGACCTGCGCCGCCCAGCCATGCAGCGCAACCTGCGCCTGCGCTCGGAGGCCAACCGTGTGGCCCGCGAACTGTTGCACGAGCAGGGCTACATTGAGATTGAAACCCCCACGCTGACCCGTTCCACCCCTGAAGGGGCCCGCGACTTCGTGGTTCCTGCACGTTTGGCGCCGGGTTCCTGGTACGCACTGCCGCAATCCCCTCAGCTGTTCAAGCAGTTGCTGCAGGTGGGCGGCTTTGAGAAGTACTACCAGATTGCCCGCTGCTACCGCGACGAGGATTTCCGTGCGGACCGCCAGCCGGAATTCACGCAGCTGGACATCGAGGCCAGCTTCGTTGACCAAGATGACATCATCGCCTTGGGCGAGAAGGTTGTCTCGGCCCTGTGGAAGCTGATCGACGTCGAAATCCCAATGCCCATCCAGCGCATGACGTACCGCGACGCCATGGCCCGCTTCGGCTCGGACAAGCCTGACCTGCGCTTCGGGCTGGAATTAACCGAGATGACCGAGTTCTTCAAGGACACCGAGTTCGGCGTGTTCAAGGCTCCCTACGTTGGCGCAGTGGTCATGCCCGGTGGCGCTTCACAGCCTCGCCGCCAGCTCGATGCTTGGCAGGAATGGGCCAAGCAGCGCGGCGCCAAGGGCCTGGCCTACGTACTGGTCAAGGAAGAGGGCGAACTGACTGGTCCGGTTGCCAAGAACCTGACAGACACCGAGCGTGCCGGCCTGGCCGACGCCGTTGGTGCCAAGATCGGCGACTGCATCTTCTTCGCCGCCGGGGAAGTTTCCCCCGCACGCGCACTCCTGGGTGCAGCCCGCGTTGAGATCGGCCACCGCACCGGCTTGATCAACCCGGCCGACTGGGCGTTCGTGTGGATTGTTGACGCACCCATGTTTGAGCCAGCGTCCGACGCCGTTGCCTCCGGTGACGTTGCTGTTGGCGCCGGCAAGTGGACAGCTGTGCACCATGCATTCACTTCGCCCAAGCCCGAGTTCATGGACACCTTCGACACCGACCCGGAAAACGCGCTGTCCTACGCCTACGACATCGTGTGCAACGGCAACGAAATCGGTGGCGGTTCCATCCGTATCCACCGCAGCGACGTGCAGGAACGCGTGTTTGAGCTCATGGGCCTGGACAAGGAGTCCGCGCAGACCAAATTCGGCTTCCTGCTGGAGGGCTTCAAGTTCGGCGCCCCGCCGCACGGCGGCATTGCCATTGGTTGGGACCGCGCAGTGTCCCTGCTGGCCGGCGTGGATTCCATCCGCGACGTCATTGCGTTCCCGAAGTCCGGCGGCGGCTACGACCCGTTGACTCAGGCGCCAGCCCCCATCACGGCGCAGCAGCGCAGGGAAGCCGGCGTTGACTTCAAGCCGGAAGCCAAGCCTGAGTCCAAGGTTGAGGTGAAGGCCGGAGCTAAGTAGTTCGGCACCTTGTGTATCGAGTGTGCAGCTGATGCGACTTCCGGCCTCTGAAGTCGCATCAGCTGCACGCTCACGAAGTGCGGGGAGATATCACCCCGCAATGGTGAGTCCGGCGATGACGTGAGCTAGCTTGGGAACTTCCCGGACGACGTCGGACACTCCACGTGCCGCTACGATAAAGCGATGAAAAGCCCCGCAGCCGAGAACCCGATCCTGGACACCCTCGAACGGTTGATGAATGCGGCCTGGCCCGCGCCGGAGGTAGTAGATGGTGACGCTTGGGTGCTGCGGTCGGCCGGCTCTGTCACCCAGCGGGCCAACTCGGCGTGGCCACGGCGGCCCCCGGCCGATCTTGACGAGGCTCTACGGCTGACCGCCGGCTGGTATGCCGCGCGACGCCAGCCAGTCATATTTCAAGTGACGCGGCGCCCGGAAAACGATTCGCTGGAACGGTTGCTGGATCGGGAACGGTACTCCCGTCAGTCTGAGACCCTCATCATGGCTGCGGCCAACAACGCGGCCGAGGCCGTTCCCGTGCCGGAGGGCATCACGCTGACGGTGACCGATGCGCCGTCAGATGCGTGGATGGAGCTGTGGTGGCGGATCGAGGGCAGGGGAGGGGCGGCCGCACGTGAGGTGGCCCATGAGATCCTCACCGGGGTCCCCTCCCTGTACGCCTCAGCGTTGAATCCCGACGGCGCAGTGGTGGGAACCGGGCGGTTGACGGTAGTCAATGGTTGGGGCGGGATTTATTGCATGAGTGTTCATCCGGAGTGTCGGCGCCAAGGCGTTGCCGCAGCAATCGTCCGCCAGCTCCTTGACGCGGCACGTGAGCGAGGTGCCGCCCAGTCGTGGCTGCTGGTGACCGCCGCGAACACCGGAGCGCAAGCACTGTACGAGCGTGCCGGATTCCGTCAGATGGGCAGATACCACTACCGCCAGGCACCGCTGCGCCGGGCACCCATCGCCTGCTGACTGACCGGGTTCCTCTGGTCTTCCCTGGCGCCCGTTCATTCAGCTGGCTGCGAATAGTGTGGCGTGCGTCGTCGCGCTCGGCTTGACTGGCGTCATGACACGGATATTGATCCTCGGAGGCACCGCGTGGCTCAGCCGCGAAGTTGCGGAACAGTTTGTTGACAATGGTGACGAGGTGACGTGCCTTGCTCGTGGTGAATCCGGGGACGTGGCCCCGGGAGTCACCTTTGTCCGGGCGAACCGGGACGAGGCCAACGCCCTCGGCGAAGTCGCCGATGGACCATGGGATGCTGTCATTGATGTCTCCCGCCAACCGGGACAGGTCAGGCGTGCAGTACGCGAGCTGCAGCTGTCGGCTCAAACGTACATCTTCATCTCCTCAGGGAATGTATACGCCGACCAGGGCCGGATCGGCCAAGACGAGGATGCTTCGCTTCTGAATCCGCTCGACGGCGACGTCATGGAAACGATGAAGACCTACGGTGAGGCGAAGGTTGCCTGTGAGCAAGCTGTTGTCGAAGGTTTCGGGTCTGACCGTTCCATGATCGTGCGCATCGGGCTCATTGGCGGCCCCGGCGACATTTTCGGCCGGACTGGGTATTGGCCGCTACGATTTGCCCACCCATCCACACTTGAGAAGTCAGTTCTGGCACCATTTGCCCCCAACCTGCCAACCAGCGTCATTGACGTGCGCGACCTCGCAGCGTGGCTTGTGAGGTCAACGACGGCGCAGCTTCATGGTGTCTTCAACGCCACCGGTGACGTCCGCATGTTCGATAAGCACTTGGCTATTGCCCGCCAAATCTCCGGTCATACTGGGCCACTTGTCGTCGCGGCGCCCGATTGGCTCCGCCAACACGGGGTCGCCGAGTGGGCAGGTGAGAAATCACTGCCTCTCTGGCTCGAGGATCCGAGCTGGCACGGGATGAATGCCAGAAGCAACCAACGTGCCAAAGCTGCCGGCCTCACGCTGCGATCCCTGGAAGAAACACTCATAGACACCCTCGCCTGGGAGCGAAGCGCCGGCATCGACAGACCTCGACGAGCCGGACTTTCGTCCGGTGACGAAGCCCAACTCCTGGCAGCATTCAGACGAGTACACGGATCCTGAAATGCGGTGCCCACAACGACCACTCAGGGTTTGGCCGACCGGGCGTGGATGTGTTGAAGCAACAACGGGATTCCACCTGTTCTCCGGGCCGTTTCTCGGATGCTTGGGTGTGTGAGACTTGTGAGGTGGACGAAGAATCAGTGGGTGCCCTGCACCATGTCGAGCTGTGGGTGCCAAGCCTTGAACGCGCCAAGGACGAATGGGGATGGATCCTCACTCGTTTGGGATACTCGCCCGACCAGAATTGGGCTCAGGGAACCAGCTGGCGGCGAGGGCCCACCTATATTGTTGTTGAGGAGTCGCCGGCGCTGACCGGCAGAGAGCATCAGAGAACCGCCCCGGGAATGAATCACCTGGCATTTCATGCTGGAAGTGAACAACGGGTTGATGCGTTGTTGGCGGACAGCCAGCTCCACGGCTGGCAACCTCTCTTTGCGGATCAATATCCCCACGCAGGGGGCCCCGAGCATTACGCTGCCTACCTAATGAACTCTGACGGCTTCGAAATCGAACTCGTCGCCAGCACATGATCCAAGACAGTTCCCCCTCCGCCCCACGCCTGTCGGTGACAATCGAGTATCCACGTCGAGAACTAGACTTCCGAACGTGAATACACCTGCGTTTTCGATACGATGAACGGTTGCCGCCGACTGGCCTGAGATCCGTGATCTGCGGCTGAAAATGATCCGCGATAGCCCCACGGCCTACACTGAAACACTTCAGCAAGCGCGCAGTCACGACGAGACCGAGTGGCGGATCCGCGGGAACCGCGGCACTGCCGAGAACGGCATTGCCATTGCCATTGCAGCGATCTCCGACGCCGGACTCTGGATAGGGACGATGGGTGGGTTCGTACCCGATCCGGACACGGACACCTTGCTTGTGGGCGTATACGTAGTTCCAGAGTTTCGCGGGCGTCGGCTGGGCTTGACAGATGCCCTGTTGGCCACAGTGGAAGACTGGGCCCGCACC
The DNA here is from genome assembly GCF_054511095.1 of Arthrobacter sp. TMN-49. Lineage (NCBI taxonomy): Bacteria > Bacillati > Actinomycetota > Actinomycetes > Micrococcales > Micrococcaceae > Arthrobacter > Arthrobacter sp. TMN-49. The sequence goes on from NZ_JBTNDH010000013.1 coordinate 22,448, forward strand.
GAAAGCAGCCGGCTATCCCTTCATGTACACGAAGACAACGCTCGCGCAAGGAAGTACTACGAACGTCGAGGGTATGCAACCACCGGTCAAACCGTGGCCTACAATCTAGACCCCACGAAACTCGAACTAGAAATGGTCAAGCAGATCTAACGTTTGTCGCCTCGCAGCGGCCTGAAAAGTCATCGGAATTGGTGAATTGTTAACGATCAATGACGAGAATGTTGTCCGTGACCTTGGTCCAGCCCGATTCCAGCTTTCCAGTATCCGAGCCATCCGCTAGAAGCCTCGTTGTGAATGCGCCGCTCATGCCCGAAACCGTCACAATCTCTCCAGAGCCGGCACCGTTGCCGCAACCTACGTGCGAACCGGCGACATCAGTAGGGACTACAGCCACGCACGCCGTTCTGGCATCGTCGCTTTGCGCGGCAAAGTACCGCACGCCGTCCTTGGTGGTGAGAAGGCGAATACTGTCACTGTTCACTCCCTCCGGCAAGGAGACGATGGCAGGCATTTTGTCTTCAGGTGTAGCGGCGCGGTCCAGTGCCTTGAGCCCGGCCTGCCCTGAACAGCCACTCAGGATAAGAACTGCAATGCCGGCCGCGGCAGCGAGCGGAAGTGACACACGTTTCACTGTTTTCCCCCAGTGTCGATTTCACTCGAGGCTACAGCATCAGTCCCACGCGGGGCACGATCCCCGGCTGGGTTGTCTGCGGCGATGCGTGCCATGGCCGCCGCGAGGTCCGCGAATGCGGTGCGGAGTTCGGCTGGCTCCAGCACTGTGAGGCGGACGTCGATGAGCAACAGCCATCTGGCCATGGCCTGGTAGCTGTCGGCACCCGCGTTCACAATGCAAGTACTGGCAGTCTCCTCGGTGACAGTTCCCCAGACTGGCTGGATCCACGGGGCGACCATGGCGCGTGGGGCATGCATACGGACGGTCCCGGTCACCTGCCGCCATCCGTTCGCCAATTGCGCCGTCACATAATCGTGTAGGTCTTCGGCTGGAGGGTTCCGCGGGTAGCTGGGCTTGTTCGTGATCGCCGCCTCGCTGATCCGGTCGACGCGGAAGGTGCGCCAGCTGGCAGACTCGAGACTGTATGCCAGGAGATACCAGTGGCCCATCGTGTGCACGAGATGCAACGGTTCGAGCTGACGGGCTCCGGTCTCACCGGAAAAGCGGCGGTACTGGCACACGATCTGTCGGCGGTCCCGGCACGCGCGAGCGAGGAGCGCGAGCGTGGTGATATTGACCATTTCATCCGGTCCGCCGACTACTGTCCCCAGATCAAGGCTGCTGGTGTGGGCCAGGAACGCCTCGACGACGGGTCGTAACCGGGGTGGCATGACTCGGTGCAGTTTGTCGTACGCGCTCAAGGCGCCCTCGGCAGCGCCAGGGGCAGTGCCAGTGTTGGCCACCATGTCCCGGAGGGAGACCAACACGGCGACGGCCTCGTCGGCGTCGAACATGAGGGGTGGCAGTGTCGCCCCGGCCTCGAGTTGATAGCCGCCGCCGGCACCCAGCATGGTCGTGACGGGGTAGCCGAGCTCTCGCAATCGGCCAATGTCCCGCCGCACGGTCCGTGGAGTCACCTCGAGTTCAACGGCAAGCTGCTCGGCGTTCCAGTCGCGCCGTCGCTGCAAGAGCGCCAGTAGTCGCAGTAGCCGTCCAGATGTATCCCACATGGAGTCCATCATCCCCGATGAGTAGGACAAGAGCTGTCCGCCTTGCCTGCAAGAGTGTTCTCATGAACACCCCACATGAGACAAGCATTACTCCCTTCCGCGTCAACATCCCGCAATCAGACATCGACGATCTAGCATCCCGCCTTCGGGCGACCCGGCTGCCCGCCCCGCTGCCCGGAGACGACTGGGACACGGGCATCCCCAGAGGATATCTCCGGGAACTCGTCAGCGCCTGGAGCGAGGACTTCAATTGGCGAGACTTCGAATCCCGCTTGAACGAAATTCCCCAGTTCACAACGGACATCGGCGGTCAGCGGATCCACTTCGCCCATGTACGCTCCGCCGTGGCGGATGCGACGCCGGTGCTCCTCACCCATGGCTGGCCCGGGTCGTTTCTTGAATTCCTGCACGTCATCGGCCCGCTCACCGACCCCGAGTCCCACGGGGGGAGCCGGGCGGACGCCGTTCACCTGATCATCCCTTCACTACCGGGTTTTGGGTTCTCGACCCCGCTCCACGGTTCCGGGTGGACCACCGCACGGATCGCCACAACATGGGTCGAACTGATGGATCGTCTCGGCTACGGACGCTTCGCAGTACAAGGTGGCGACCTCGGTGCCACCATCTCGCCAGAGGTAGCCCGGGTCGCACCCGAGCGTGTGATTGGAGTGCACGTCAACGGGGCACTCGGCTTCCCCGGAAACATTGGCGGGGATGCCCGTGCTGCGATGAGCCCGCTGGATCAGGACCGGATGGCGCGCATTGGCAGGTTTATGATCGAGGAGTACGGTTACATTGCCATCCAGTCCACCCGGCCGGGCCTCGTCGGAATCGCCCTCGCCGACTCGCCCGTGGCCCAATTGGCCTGGATGCTCGATAAATTCCGGGCTTGGACGTGGCCACTGGAGACACTGCCTGACAAGATCCTCGGATGCGAATGGATCTTGGCCAACGCCTCGCTGTACTGGTTCACCGCCAGCGGCGGATCGGCCGCTTACGTCGGGTACGCCCAGAATCCTTGGGGCGCCCCGCCGGCAAATTCTGGAGTGCCGACGGCGGCCATCCAGTTCGCGCACGACGTCGGCATCCGTTCACTATCAAGCCAGGAGAACACGATCGTCCGCTGGCGCGACATCGAAAACCGCGGCGGTCACTTCGCTGCACTCGAAGAACCGGGACTATTCATCGACGACCTGCGGGAGTTTCTACGCGGCAGGTTGCGCTAGAAGCTGTCCATGATGGCTTGGGACGTTTCGACGTTGGCAAATTCCCCACCAAACAGATTGGTTGCTGTGGTTTTCGATAAGTCTGCTGCTTTCGTAACCGACCCGTCTGGGCCTTGCAGGTCAAAGGTGTGGCAGGCGTCGATGGCCACAACGGTGTGGAAGCCAAGGTTGCCGGACATCCGTGCAGTTGTTTCGACGCACATGTTGGTTTGTATTCCGCAGAGGACGAGCTGTTCGATTCCGCTAGCGGTGAGCCATGCGGCAAGGTCGGGCGAGCCGTAGAAGGCGGAGTTGACCGTTTTCGTGACAGCTAGCGTTGGTGTGATGTCAGCTAAGAATGGTTTTAGTTGTGAACTGATCCGTCCCGGGTGAAACGTCGATTCGAGCCGCGAGGACGTGTGCGTCACCATGACAAGAGGAAGCCCGTGGTTCTGCCAGAACTCGACTAAGCGACGGGTGTTTTCTTCAGCATCGGGGTTGTCTCGTTCTCCCCAGTAGGCGTGATCATCAAAGGTCTGTTGCACATCGATCACGATGAGTGCCGGATTGGGTGCCATGCGAAGTTCACGTTTTTCAGACGGCGATGTCTGCTGTGAGGCTTGGGAGGGGCTTGTATGACTAGGAGTACCGCGGTCAGATGTATTCATGGTTACCACTCTGCCCGGGGTTGTTCAACACCCGTGAGTGGCAGCTATGACATTGTCCGATGGTTTTCCGCCATATGCTGAAGCGATGCTTTCCGTCGCACTTCTCCTCTTGCCTGGTGCCCGGCTCTTTGACATTGCCGTCATCACCGAAACGTGGGCGCCCGAACGTCTTTCTTCGCCGCCCCTCGCCATTGAACTGCGCCGCTGCTCCGACGAGCCGGGGCCTGTGCCACTCACCGAAGGGGCTCATTGTGCCCCGGACGCACCTTTGGCGTGGGCTGAGATGGCCGACGTCGTCCTCATCCCCGGCCTGGGCGACGTCGGCCTAATGCCTGAAGCCAAGTATCTGCGCGTGATCACAGAAGCGCACCGGCGTGGCGCCGTCGTCGCATCGCTGTGCTCGGGGGCGTTCGTCCTGGCGGAAACCGGCCTATTGGATGGTGGGACCGCAACAACCCACTGGGGATTGGCCAGCACCTTGGCTGCACGGTACCCCGCAGTCCAGGTTGATCCATCGGTGCTCTTTGTGGGCGGCAACCGCGTATGGACATCCGCCGGCGTTGCTGCCGGAATCGACCTAAGCATCCACCTCATCCGGTTGCTATGCGGCGGTCACGTGGCGACGACGGTATCCAGATCAATGGTCATGGCACCCCATCGGACGGGTGGGCAAGCACAATTTGTTCGTTCTCCGGTGACTGTGAAAGCACCCGACGGGGACGCCTTGGACGTGGTTCGCCAGTTGCTGGCGAACGACCCCCGCCAGCCGTGGACGGTGGCGGAGTTTGCCAAAAATGCGTGCATGTCCGAGCGAACTTTCGTTCGACGATTCATGGCCGAAACCGGAACGAGCCCCCATCAATGGGTATTGAATTGGCGCATCGACGAAGCCAGTCAACTGCTGGAAGCAAGCGATGCGTCCATAGCTGAGATTGCCGATGCCGTCGGATACGCGTCGCCGGTATCTTTTCGCCAGCGATTCCGTGCCCTCAAAGGCGTTGCGCCATTGGAATACCGCAAGGCCTTCCAGATGCGAAACTAGACACCTACCGCATGCCGTTCCATCTGTTCAGACATTGCCACGGCGCCAAAGCACGGCGGGCACGGAATCGTGTGCTGATGGGCAAGCAGCTAACTGGGCAAGCGCCAGACCCGGAGTAACCAATGCGCGGAGCTAGTCCACCGGTGTCGTCTTACGCCGCTGCTTAGTCGATGGGTGAGACACGGATTAGGTTGCCCTCCGGGTCGGTGACCACGAAAGTGCGCCCGAACACGTCGTCGTAGGGCTCCTCGACGACGGTAGCCCCCTTGGCCTTCCACACGGTGAAGCAGTCATTGACTCCGGTCGCTGCCCCCGGCAGCATCAGCCCCACCTCGCTGGTGCGCGGAGTCGTCGGCGTGACTGTGCCAGCGCGGCCGGACCATAAGGCGAAGAGTACCCCCGGGGCCACCTCGAAGGGGACGTATCGCGGAGTGACGGTGATGGGTTCCATTTCGAATAGCTCGCTGTAGAAACGTGTGGCGCGCTCGATATCGGTGACGTAGATGAGGAACAAGTTCGGCGTTGCCATGATGATCTCCTTAGTTGATGGCGTCTGGTAGGCCAAGCGTGCCATCAATACATGACAGCCCTTGTCTTGTATCCACCGATAATGGGGAGATGAAGTCTCAACGCCTGCTTTCAATGATGCTGCTACTCCAGATCCACCACCAGATGACGGCGGTTGAGCTGGCCGAGGAGCTGGGAGTGTCGGTCAGAACGGTATTGCGCGACGTCGTGGCTCTGGCGGACGCGGGCGTACCTGTGTTCGCCGAGCGCGGTCGGTACGGTGGCATAGTGCTGCTGCCAGGGTCGCAGTTGGATGTGTCCAAGCTGAGTCCCACCGACGTCGAGACCCTGAAACTACTGGGGCTCGATCCCGAGCAAAGACGCCAACTTGGCGTCGAATCACTGATGCTCAGCGCCCAGCGGAAGCTTGCGTCTCGTCAGGCGCTGCGCCCTCGGCCACAGTTGCCGTTGTCCCAATTGGTGGTGGTTGACAACACCCCGTGGTTTAGCCCGGTGCAAGGCGCCGCCGGGGTCGCCGAGCTCGCCAGAGCCCTGCAGCCGGGTAAGCGTTTGCGGATTCACTACCGCAGAAGTGCCGAAGGGGCGAGTTCATGGAACACCGTGGACCCGTACGGTCTCCTCGCGAAGGCCGGCCGTTGGTACCTGGTAGCTGACGCGTCTGGCGTGCCTCGACTGTATTTGTTGCAACGGCTTGAGCGCTGGGAAGTTCTTCCAGAGGACAGGCTCCTTCGTCCGGAGGCAACACTTGCCAGCGTCAGCCGTGAATTGAGTACGACGGTGCAGAGCCGGGGCGTCGTCAGGATCACCGCGACGCTCTCGAAGGACCGGCTTGACCTCGCTCAAAGAATTCTGGGCTCGCGGCTCGCCAGTAGCAAGCCGTTGGGCCCCGACACAGTCGAGATAACAGTGATCTATGACCAAATCGAAGCTGTGCGTCAGCTCTTGCAATTCGGCGTCCACCTGCACGTCACGGGGCCCGCAGAAGCGCAGGCGATCATGAGGGACGTTGCCACTGACACGGCGGCGCTGTACGGACGCTGAACCGGCATCGTGGTCCACACGTATCCCGTTCGGACTACGCCAGAAAGGGGCCGGAGGATCACGGAATAGGGCAGAAATACCTATGCGGTGCGGATGCGGCGCAATGCAACGATGATGCCGATCCCTGCGATCAAAGCAATGGCACCGGGCATGATCTGTCCGAAAGCCATCGCAAATAGCGGCAAGACGATGCCCAGCCATACGCCGGTCACCAGAAGAACTGCCGCCACAACCCACCCGAACGTTCGCAGCGCCATACTGTTCATCTGTTGTGTGGTCATCATGTTGCCCCCAGGCAAGAACTAGGTTCAGGGAGTCAAGGGCGGGCCACCCTGCCCTTGACAGTGTTGGTTCACCGTCGCTGGGAACGAAGGTCAATGTCAATAGTTCGGTCCAATTGGCACAAGGCGTGGTGGGGGATCGGCCACGAGGTGGATTGGGCTCGCCCCAACTGCTGCTTAACGGACTTGCACTTCTGGGCGAACGTGCGGGCTATCGGTGGGTATTTCCCTGGCGAGCTGCGTTGCCGCGGCGACAATGGCGCGTGGACGCGCGCCTCCTGTCGAAAAAGGGGGAGCGACGGACTCGGTCAGGGGAGAAGTCATGCCATGATCGAGCAATGAACTGGCCAAAGATTGAAACCGTCATGTCAGATCGTCTACGCCTGGAACCCCTCTCCGTTGAGCATGCGCCAGAAATGGTCGATGTACTGGCGGACGCATCCATTTATGAATATACGGGCGGCGAGGCTCCCTCACTTGAGCAGCTAGAACGCCGATTCACAGCACAGGCCATCGGGCACTCCGCAGACGAACTACAGGGGTGGTTTAACTGGGTTGTAAAAGCAAAAGATAGCAACGTGCCCATGGGAATCGTTCAGGCGACCGTAGAACGGAACGGGAAAGAGATGGTTGCAAATATTGCCTGGGTTATTGCACCAATCCACCAGGGACAGGGGATCGCATCTGAAGCCAGCGTGACAATGTCGCGCTGGCTACAATCCCAAGGCGTGAATAGTTTCGTGGCGAACATACATCCCGAACATGATTCCTCCATGGGTGTGGCACTGCATCAAGCCCTGCACCCGACTCCCACGACAGAGAACGGCGAGATCCGCTGGGAATCGTAAAAAAGATACGACAGTAGGCGCGTCCCCTGCGGGCCCGCGGCGAAGGTCGTGCCGAGCTCGACTCAGGCAGCCTGCCCCGCATGGAGGTCGGAGCGGATGCTCGAGGTGCCGTACAGCGTTTCAAGAACAACGACTGGTCGAAGAAGGCGTCTGCCGGTGCCCACTTGCCAAGATGCTGAAAATGTGTAGTGTCTTCGTCGCGGAGTCGCTCCGTGGATCAGCAGCAAAGATCGGGTGCGCAATTACCATGTGGTCGCTCAGTGAGATTGCGGCAGCGATCGCGATCTCGAAAAACCCAGACATCACGGCCACCGCCGCGCGAATACACGGTGGACAATCACCGAAAGGCTCGATATTCCGACCCTTAGGGGACCAGCTCCGGACCCAACGAACAAGACGGCTGTGGTTCTCAGAAGAGTCGATCGAAGCGGGAAACTATGAACTGGGCTGGCAGGTGGTCCGGCACTCGCCTAGGGTGGGAGGTGGACGAAAGGAGCACTTCATGAAGAAAATCCTCATGGTACTGACCAGCGTTTCCGAGATCGGCAACACGGAAGAGAAGACCGGCTACAACGTGGGCGAGGCTGCCCACCCTTGGAAGGTCTTCAAGGATTCCGGGCATTTCGTTGATTTCGCGTCTATTAAGGGTGGCCAGCCCCCGCGCGACGTGGTGGACTCGGAAGATCCCATCCAGGTGGCTTTCACGGAAGACGAGACCACGCGCGCCGGTCTCTACAACACCGCCCGTGTCGACGTCGTTGATCCCGACCAGTACGACGCCGTCTACCTCGTGGGAGGCCACGGCGCCATGTGGGACTTCCCGGACAGCGAAGGCTTGCAGAACTTGGTGGCCAGCGTCTACAACGCCGGCGGCTTGGTTGGCGCTGTCTGCCACGGACCCGCAGGCTTGCTGAACGTTCAATTGAAGAACGGGCTGCACCTGGTCCAGGGCCGGAATGTGGCTGCCTTCACCAACGACGAGGAGGCTGCCGTAGGGAAGGACAAGGTCATTCCGTTCTTCCTCGCGGACCGGCTTGTCGAACAGGGCGCGACTCACCTCTTTGCCGACGTCTTTGAGGAAAAGGTCGTGGTCGACGGCCGACTGGTGACTGGCCAGAACCCGGCCTCGGCCGCCGGTGTGGCTAAAGAGATGGAAAAACTCTTCGCTGAGGTCATCCACCAGGAAAAGGCTGAGGAGCAACACGAGGCAGAGGCTCTGCGCGCAGAGCACGACGCAGAGAAGAACGCCAAGAGGAAGGCTGCGGCAGCAGCAGAGCACTAACACCAACACCGCCGTGAACCTGATGGTCGCCCCGAAGACGGGGCGGCCATCAGGCGTCTTTTCTGACAAGCTCGCACCTCGGAGTGTCAAGGGCGTCGGCTATGTTTTCAGTACTGGCTGTTGCTTTCTCGGGGCCCTGCCCGCCGTGCAGAAATCTCGCCTCCGTTCCCGCCGATCATCAACTGTTCGGACGTCGAGTAAACGGAGCAGGAACAAAGAAGCGACCGCTCTCGGTTCGGCCTAGAGTGGATCTCACAAAGCAGATTCTTGAGAGGAACCGACCATGAACACCACGTTCAGCAAAGAGGAAAAGGCCGCAATGCGAGCGGCAGCGGCAGAAGCCAAGGCCGCGAAGCAGGGTGCCGACCTAGAAGCAGCATGCGTCGCTGCGATCGCCGAAATGACGGGTACGGACAAGGAACTGGCCGAGACCCTGCACCAGCTCGTCAAGAAACACACCACCTTGGCACCCAAGACTTGGTACGGCATGCCGGCTTACACAAATGCTGACGGCAAGGTGGTGGTGTTCTTCCAAGGTGCCGCAAAGTTCAAGACGCGGTACGCCACCATTGGATTTCAAGAGGACGCAAACCTCGACGACGGAAACTTCTGGCCAAGCTCCTACGCCGTGACAACACTGACCGCCGCTGATCAGAAGCGGCTGGTGGAGCTGCTACGCAAAGCCGTTAGCTGAGCACAGTTCCCGTCGCTGTCTTTATCATCAACGCGATGTTCTCGCGCACGTGCGTCGACGGGTTCTCGCCGCTTCCCGAATGCTGCCTGAGCACGTGCCTTCTAGGGTTCCTTGGCGAGTTCACCTGATAGAAAGCGCCCGCGCCAGCGGGTGGAAGACGCACCGTCGTGTGAGGGGTGGGCGCTGACCGGTCAGCGAAAAAGCCAGGCGTATGCTGGCCTCATGAGACCACTGCGCTATTCAATCAACGTCACATTGGACGGTTGCTGCGATCACCGTGTAATGCCCGCAGACGAAGAGTTGCATCGTCACGCCGCGAAGAACCTCGCCCAGGCCGATGCCCTCCTCTTTGGCCGGGTAACGTACGCCATGATGGAGGCCGCCTGGCGGCCGCAGAGGCGGACCGAAGTTTTCCCTGATTGGACGGATTCCTTCGCCCGGACGATCGACGAGGCCAAGAAGTATGTCGTTTCCAGCACCCTGGACAGGGTCGATTGGAACGCGGAGCTGGTGCGCGGAGATTTGGAGACAGCCGTTCGGGAGCTGAAGGAAGCACCGGGTCAGGGATTGTTCGTCGGTGGTGTGAAGCTCCCGCTGAGGTTGGCGGAGCTGGGATTGATCGACGAGTACGAGTTCGTGGTGCATCCAGTGCTGGTCGGTCACGGGCCTACTTTGTTTGCTGGGTTGTCGAAGCGTGTCGAGCTGAAGCTCGTGAGCCGGCTGGAGTTCAACTCGGGGGCCGTGGCAATGCGATACGAGCCCAAAAAATAGCCCGAAACGGCCTGCGCGATGAACCGGGCCGTTCAGTGTGTGCTTGCGATGCTGGCGCCAGTTCAATGTACTTCCGGATTGTTGCCCGTCGCGTCGGATTGGGACTGGCGCGGCAGAGCGCGCAGCGCAGTGCGGACATTCTTGTGGAGAAGGGCTGGGCAGAGTATCTGGAGAACCCTCGTCACCAGAGAGCCAAGCTTCTCCAGCCGACCATCGCCGGTCGAGGGTCGCTCATGCGGTTGCGTCACGCGCAGCACCAATGGGCGGATGCGGTGGGGCAAGCCGTCGGCGAGAGTGAGCTACTGGCTGTGCGGTCAACTATTCAATAGTTTGTCGTGACAGCGGAGTCCTGGCCCTTTAGGGCCGAGAGGAGCGTGCCCGGCGTTTACGTTGGTCGTTTTTGGTTCAGGATGTAGTCCTTGACGACGGATAGCGGGGACCCTCCTGCTGATCCTGCGTAGGAGGAGGGTGACCAGGAGTGTCCGCCCCAAAGGAATTTTCGGATGTGTCCAGGATATTCCTTACGGAGCATCCTGGATGAAACGCCTTTGAGGGAGTTCACGAGCTTGGAGAGTTCCACGGTGGGCGGTTAGTTGATCGCATCATCGAGGCCTCCCGAGCCTCCCGAGGAGAGCCGCTGCCGATCCTGGATGAGGGTCAAGGCTGAGATGAGTACCTGTGGACGCTCAAGCTGGCGAACGCCTCGTAGGAGGTCTTGCCCAGACCATCGAGGCTGAACTGCGTGGACTATGGTGGTGGCATGTCCAGTCGTCTAGCAGTGATTGTCATTGATGCCATCCGCCCGCAGCTTGTGGCCGACTTTTGGTGTGCAGTCCTCGGTTGGCGGGTGGTTGATGAGGACGTGGACGGTTTCAGCATCGCGCCGCCGGATCAGAGCTGGCCATCCATCGACGTCTTAGCGGTGCCCGAGGGTAAGGCTGTCAAGAACCGGCTGCACTTCGATCTGAGGGCCGACGGCGTATCCACCGCCGAGGAGCTCGCTCGCCTGTTGGCCCTTGGTGCGCGGCGGACCGACGTGGGTCAGGGCCCGGACGTCAGCTGGGTGGTCCTGAGCGATCCAGAAGGCAACGAGTTCTGCCTGCTGTCCGAATCCGTCCAAGACCTCGAAAAGCGGGAGGAAATGCGGTGCTGATAGACGTTGACTGCTGACGATGGGTCTTGAGCTCGTAACGTGCTCTGGCGTAGGTTCATGTTGCCCTGCTGGTGCCGCGGATCGCGTCAGTGGATGACGCTTTGCTGCCACCGGTTTCAGTCCTGCAGTGACATTCTCAATCGTTCAACGCCGTCGGTCGCTTCGGGTAGCAGGGCCATCCATTGTGGCGTGGTCGCCAGGTTCCCTAGCATGTTGGCCAGGTGGTTCCGTGATGCCGGCTGATAGCGGAAGCCGCGAAGGTCGCGTGCCGCTACGGCCGTGGCCAGGGTGAGGAAGTCTGTGACGTGCCGTTCGCGGCCGGGGTCATCCATGATCTCCAGAGCAGCGGCCTTGCCGATCAGGGTGCCCATGAATGAGGGGCGGTTCACTTTACCTAAGGACGCCCCGGCCTCGCCGAGGCCGGCTACGACTTTCGCCTCGTTCTCGGCGAGGGCGGCCACAGCCCCAACCATGGCGGTGTCTTGCTTCCAAATGCGCTCCGCTGGCTGTGGCGATAGCATCCCAAGCATGTGCGGACCGGTGGAGCGCACCGATAAGCTCGCGCAAGTTCTCCCCGCTGGAGGTTCCGTAGATGGGGCTGCGAGGACCGCCAAGCGAAGCTGCGATTTTGCCGCCAAATGAAGTTGAAAGTCACACACGAAACCCGTCGTTCTAACTGCGTCACTGTTTTACCCGTAACTTCGGGACTAGTGACACTCACGTGCGCGAATGAGGGGAGCGGAGGTAGTCGAATGACCACCCGTTACCTTGTCACTCAACTCCGGCGAAATAGCCGCCAAACCCTGCCGGCGCCGATGAAGGCAAGCGCAGCCAGTGCCAGGGGGAACCACAGCGCGGCGTTGCCGCTCCAGCCAATTCCAATCCCGTCGGCCGTGGAGAATGCCATGACGTCCACAAATATGAAGTGTGCGTGGAATTCCCCGCCCGCCTGCTGTGCAACCGCAAGCATGCCCAGGGCGTACGTGCAGGAGAACAACCAATACACCATGAGCGTAAGAATCGCTGCTGCCACCCCGGCAGTCCACAAGACACGCGTTCTCGGTGTGCCTTCGGCATAGCTGGCCGCCAACTCACGGGGAGGTCCGAGCCCCGCAATCACGTCCTGCGGCGGGCCCATTTCGGATTCGGCATCAATGCTGTTGCGCAGATCCCTAAGAATTCCTGTGCGACGGCGGCCGGGGACCTTTCCGTCAAGGTAGAGATCCACCGTGAACAAGTACCATTCTCGCCGCGCTACATGGCCCAATCCGCGCCTACCTGGCTTGCTCGGTTCTCCTGATTCCTGCTGCGCCTGGCCGGAATGCTCCGCGCCAAGTGCATGGTGGCCCGAATTCATGGCTTGCTCCGTTCCGTAGGGTGCTCTGTGATGTCCCCGTGGGAGGCGAGGCCACGCTCGGCCACCTCCGCAATATCCCGCCACCTTCGCGCCGCATCAACCCGGGCCAGCTGACCTTGCCCGGTCAACAGGTAGTACTTTCTGGCCGGTCCCGATGGCGACTTTTGGGTGTAGCTGGTCAGCAACCCATCACGCTCAAAGCGGCTGAGCACGGGGTACACGGCGCCCGTTGCAAGGCCTGCCAGTCCCAGGGCTCGCAGGCGTTCGACCAAGTCATAACCGTACGATTCCCGCTCACCCAACAACGTAAGAATTAGCATGGGCAACACGCCGCGCAGCAGCTGCGGGTCGTGTGGTTCGAAAAAGCTGTCCATGTCGGTAGTCTGCCACAACTAATACTCACTGACTAATAGCTGGCGCATGATGAACAGTAAACTGATCCAATGTGGGGCTGGGTCAGGTGCTCAGCCAGCTGACAAGGAGTGTGGTGGTGGAAATTCTTGAATTCTCCAATGCAAGCAAATGGGAATCCTGGCTGACCGAGCACCACGACAAGCCGGCGGAAGCGTGGCTGCGGATCGGCAAAAAACACGCCGCCATCGAGCTGATTTCCATTGGCGACGCCGCCGAGGTCGGCTTGTGTTGGGGCTGGATTGACGGTCAACGCAAAGCCTATGATCAGGAGTCCTTTCTCCAGCGCTACTCGCGTCGGCGGGCCAGGAGTTCGTGGTCCCAAGTGAACGTGCAAAAAGTCGAGGCGTTGATAGCTGCCGGGCGTATGCGGCCTGCCGGCCTTGTAGAGATCGACGCCGCCAAGGCCGACGGTCGGTGGGAGGCAGCTTACGAATCACAACGAACAGCCGACGATCCGGCGGAACTAACTGCCGCCCTGGACAGCAACCACGTGGCCCGTGCAGCCTTTGAGTGCCTTGGAAAAACCGAACGTTACCTGCTGATATTGCCGCTACTCAAGTCCGCCACGAAAGAGTCCCGGGCGAAGGCCCTGGCCCGAATCCTGAGCCAATTGGGCACCTAATCCGTGCCGTCGGTGATCCGAATTCGAAGGGAACAAAAGTCGGCTGCGGCACGCGTCAGCACATCCATCTTCGGGTCCGCCACCGCCAAGGGTGCAAGCCGGGGCAGCTTTGCGTACTGGCGCAGGGCCGGGACCGTTAAGGCTGATTCCACCAGTTGCTTGTCGCCGCCGGTGGCCAGGTATTCAAAGCTGTGACCGCCCCAGATGCGGGCAGCCTCCTGCGCGGTACGTTCAGCCACAGCAGCACCCGCATCCCCGCCGCGTGACCGTGCCGAGGCACTGCCCACTTTGTGGGCCAGCAGCTTTCCGGCCGCGGCAACGCCCACGGCAAACCCGCCCCGGCGGGCCAACAGGATCCCGACCCGACGTTCCTGCGCAGCCACTGACACCAACCGCTCCAACAGATCTGTGCCGCGGCCGGGACGTCCGTCGTCCGGCCACGGCGCGCCCAGCAGAGCGGCCGCACCGTCGCGCATGCGCAACCGCACGCCGTCGTCCGTGTCTTCGAGGAGGGCCACACCACCGTGGGCGGCAGAAAACCGCTCCACCCAACCGGGCATGCGGGCGGCGGAGACAAAAGCTGTGCGGGTTGCGGTGTTCACGCAGCAAGACTACCGGGGGATAGCCTAGAGGGGTGAGTGACCTATTTAGCAGCGCGCAAGACGGCGACGACGACACGGACGACGCCGGATCCCTCACCGTAGGGAGCGGCACCAGCGCCCAGACGGCGCGCCCCCGCAGCCCCCTGGCGGTCCGCATGCGCCCGCGCAGCCTTGATGAAGTAGTCGGCCAGCAGCACCTGCTGGGTCCTGGCTCGCCCCTGCAAATGTTGGCAGCCGGTGGCGGTGCCGGCGGTCCGGCAGGGCCCGCCTCCGTCATGTTGTGGGGACCTCCCGGCACCGGAAAAACCACCCTGGCACATGTGATTGCTCGCGGCCCGGGGCGCAAATTCGTGGAACTTTCAGCCATCACCGCCGGTGTGAAGGATGTTCGCCGGGTCATGGACCAGGCGTTGACCGACAGGGATCTGCACGGGCGCACTACAGTGCTGTTCCTGGATGAGATTCACCGTTTCAACAAGGCCCAGCAGGACGCCCTGCTGCCCGGGGTGGAAAACCGGTGGGTGGTGTTGATCGCGGCCACCACCGAGAACCCCTCATTTTCGGTGGTCGCACCGCTGCTCTCACGCTCCATTCTGCTGACCCTTCAGCCGCTGACGAACGCCGACATCCACGGGCTGCTGGGGCGGGCCATTGCCGACCCGCGCGGCCTGGACGGGCTTGTCACAGTCACACAGGAAGCCATGGACCACCTGGTGAGGCTGGCCAGCGGCGATGCCCGCCGGGCGCTGACCACCCTGGAGGCCGCGGCAGGTGTTGCGCTGTCAGAACTCGAAGGCACCATGCTAGAAGATGCGGACGGCCCGGTGGTGGTTGACTTGGCCATTGCCGAGCGCGCCATCGATGCCGCCGCCGTGCGCTATGACAGGGCAGGGGATCAGCACTATGACATCATCAGCGCGTTCATTAAATCAGTGCGAGGCTCCGATGTGGACGCCGCGCTGCACTACTTGGCACGCATGCTCGAGGCGGGGGAGGACCCCCGCTTCATCAGCCGGCGCATCATGATCTCCGCCGCCGAGGATGTTGGCATGGCCGATCCCACAGCCCTGCAGACAGCTGTTGCGGCGGCCCAGGCCGTGGCACTCATTGGCATGCCCGAGGCGCGCATTATCCTGGCCGAAGCTGTGGTCCATGTGGCGACGGCACCCAAATCAAACGCCGCCTACCTGGGCATCAACGCGGCCATTGCCGATGTGCGCGCCGGCAGGGGAACCATGGTTCCGATGCCGCTGCGCGACGCCCACTACTCGGGGTCCGCCGGGTTGGGGCACGGCAAGGGCTACCGTTATGCCCACGACGCCCCCCATTCCATCGCCACCCAGCAATACCCGCCGGATGACCTGGTGGGCCGCAACTACTACGTCCCGACGTCGAACGGGCATGAGCGCGACCTTGGCACCCGCGTCGCACGGCTGCGGGAGATTATTCGCGGCACCGAACCAGGGCCCAAACGTTAGAGTACTGTCCGTGACCGGCCGCGTTGGGCAGACACGGCGCGCTGACACGGCTGCGCACCAACGTGTGCGCAAAGCCTGAAGTGGTAGAGTTGATGCTGCACTGGCAAGCCTTGGCTCCATGCACAACATCACTGCTGAATAAGTAGCGTATCTTCGCGCCCTTTCACGAACTTGTTGCGCATGCCCAGGTGCTGCAGCGATGGGTTGCAATAGCCCCAACTCTCCACAATGGAGGCCAGGACAAACACTTATTGCAAATATTGGAAGGACACAAGTGGCTAACAACACACGTGCCCGCCGTCAGGCCCGCCTTTCGCGAGCCCTCGGCATTGCTCTGACTCCCAAGGCAGCCAAGTACCTGGAGCGCCGCCCGTACGGCCCCGGTGAGCATGGCCGCGCCCGCAAGAAGCAGGACAGCGACTACGCGGTACGCTTGCGCGAAAAGCAGCGTCTGCGCGCCCAGTACGGCATCCGCGAAGCACAGATGACCCGTGCCTTCGAAGAAGCCAAGCACACCAAGGGCATGACCGGTCAGAACCTGGTTGAGATCTTGGAAACCCGTTTGGACGCTTTGGTTCTCCGTGCCGGCTTCGCCCGCACCACGGCCCAGGCTCGCCAGCTGGTTGTGCACCGCCACATCATGGTTGACGGCGCCCGCGTGGACCGCCCGTCATTCCGCGTTGCCGAGGGTCAGCTGATCCACGTGCACCCGCGCAGCCAGTCGATGGCGCCCTTGCAGCTTGCTGCAGCCGGCGCTCACCGCGACGTGCTCCCCGCCGTCCCGGCCTACTTGGATGTGAAGCTGGAGAGCCTTCAGGCCCGCCTGGTTCGCAAGCCCAAGCGTGTTGAGGTTCCCGTAACCTGTGAAGAGCAGCTGGTTGTTGAATTCTACTCACGCTAAATCTCTTTAGCGCCAGTAGAGCTTTCGATCAACGGTAGCTTGAAACACAAAACAGCCCGCGGCACGCGCCGCGGGCTGTTTTGTAGCCAAAGCACCTTTACTCTTCGGTAGGGTACTTATGAGCGAAACTTACGTCCACGAGCAAGGAATTGAGGCAGCCCTCCATGAGTGGTGGTGATATTGCAGGATTGATAGCGGCAGGCGTCTTTGCCGTCCTAGTCGCGATACTGGCCGTACCAATTCTGAAATTGGGCAAAGTCTTTGATGAAATGCGCGTCACCATCAAGGAAATTAGTGATGGCACGACCCCGCTCATCGATGAGGTCACGGCCACTGTGGCCACCACCAACACGGCGCTGGGCAAGGTGGATGGGATTTCCAACAACGTCTCAGACGCCACAGCCAATATTTCTGCCCTCTCGGCGTTGATAGCGGCCACCATCGGCTCCCCGCTGATCAAGGTGGCAGCATTTTCCTACGGTGTGCGTCAAGCCTTTGCCGGCCGGAGTAGACCAAAACGCGGCAAGCGCAGCCGCTAAAGAAGCCATCGAAGGAATAACTCATGAAGAAGATCTTTTGGCTCGGGGTGGGCATCACCATCGGCGTGGTTGCCGCCCGCAAGATTTCCGCGGCTCGGGGCGCTCTGGGGCCCGCCGGCCTCAACCGCGCGGTGGGCCGTGTCAGTGACTCGATTCACGACTTTGCCGACGCACTGCGTGAGAACATGAATGAGCGTGAATCGGACCTGCGTGTGGCGCTGGGCGTTGACCAGGCCAGCGGCTCCGAACGCCACTGACCACCATTCACGCACGCAACAAATAGCAGTACATTTTTGCCCGCTAGAACTATTGAAGGAGCCACCAGGCTAATGAAATCGCACGACATTGCACGCCGCTGGGTAGATTTTTTCGCCAGCAAGTCACACACCCCCGTGCCCTCAGCCTCACTGGTGTCCTCCGACCCGTCACTGTTGTTCACAGTTGCCGGCATGGTTCCCTTCATCCCCTACCTGACAGCCCGTGAAGTTCCCCCATTCAAGCGGGCCACGAGTGTTCAGAAGTGCATCCGCACCGGCGACATTGACGAGGTGGGCAAGACTGTCCGCCACGGTACGTTCTTCCAGATGTGCGGCAACTTCTCCTTTGGCGACTACTTCAAGGAAAGCGCCATCAGCTACGCATGGGAGCTGCTGACAAGCCCGCTCGACCAGGGCGGCTACGGACTGCCGGCCGAGAAGCTGTGGGTGACCGTCTACCTCGACGACGAGGAGGCGCTGGAAATCTGGCGCGACAAAATCGGTGTCCCCGCTGATCGCATCCAAAAAATGGGCAAGGCAGATAACTACTGGTCAACGGGCCAGCCCGGCCCGGCAGGCCCCTGTTCGGAAATCTTCTACGACCGCGGCCCGGAATACGGCATCGACGGCGGCCCGGCCGCTGATGACACCCGCTACATTGAAATCTGGAACCTGGTGTTCATGCAGTTCCAGCGCGGCGAGGGAACGGGCAAGGACAACTTTGAGATTCTGGGCGAACTGCCCAAGAAGAATATTGACACCGGTCTAGGCCTGGAGCGGTTGGCCATGATTCTCCAGGGTGTGGAGAACATGTACGAGACCGACCAGGTCCGTCCCGTGCTGGACAAGGCGGCCGAGCTGGCCGGCAAGAACTACACCTCCACCGAGGACCCCCAAGACCCGCACCACACTGATGACGTGCGCCTGCGTGTTGTTGCAGACCATATCCGGTCAGCCCTGATGCTGATTTCCGACGGCGTCTCACCCTCCAACGAAGGCCGCGGCTACGTGCTGCGCCGCCTGATCCGCCGGGCTGTTCGGGCCATGCGGCTGCTGGGTGTGGAAACTGCTGTGCTGCCCGATCTGCTGCCTGTCTCCCGCGACGCCATGAAGGGCGCCTACCCCGAGGTTGAGACAGACTTTGCCCGGATTGCCCGGATCGCCTACGCCGAGGAAAAGTCCTTCCTGCGCACCATTGTCAGCGGCACAGCACGCCTGGAAGAAGCCGTCAAGGAATCACAGGCCGCCAAGACCAACCTTTCAGCTGCCGAGGCTTTCGCCCTGCACGACACCTACGGGTTCCCCATCGACCTGACCTTGGAGATGGCCGGCGAAGCCGGTCTGGCAGTGGATGAGAGCGGCTTCCGCGCCCTCATGCTGGAGCAGCGCCAACGCGCCCAGCAGGATGCCAAGGCCAAGAAGAGCGGCCACGCCGATCTGTCGGTCTTCCACGAACTGCTGGCCAAGGGCGAAACTGTCTTCACCGGCTACACCGAACTGGAAAGTGCTGGCCGGGTACGCTCCATCCTCTCCAACGGCGCGCCCGTTTCCTTCGCCACCACCGGCCAGGAAGTCTCCCTCGTGTTGGATGAGACGCCCTTCTACGCTGAAGCGGGCGGCCAGGCCGCCGACACCGGTTTGATCACCGGTGACGGCTTCGTGGTGGAGGTCCTTGACGTCCAGCGCCCCATCAAGGGCTTGAGCGTCCACCAGGCCATTGTCCGTGAAGGCGAACTGCCCACCGACGCCCTGGTGCGCGCCGCCGTCGACCGTGAACGCCGCCACGCAGGCGAGCAGGCCCACACTGGCACGCACATTGTGCACGCGGCCCTGCACCAGATCCTCGGCCCGGAAGCGTTGCAGCGCGGCTCGTACAACAAGGCCGGCTACCTGCGTTTTGACTTCTCCTGGGGTGAGGGCCTGAGCCCGGCCACCCGCTCGGAAATTGAAGAAGTGGCCAATATCGCCATCCGCAACAACTACCGGGTGGACACCAAGGTCATGGACCTTGACGCGGCCAAGGCGCTGGGCGCCACAGCGCTGTTCGGTGAAAACTACGGCGCGCAGGTGCGTGTTGTGGAGATCGACGGCGCGTGGTCGCGTGAACTGTGCGGTGGCACCCATGTGGAAAACACCTCACGCATTGGGTCGCTGACCCTGCTGGGGGAGCAGTCGGTGGGTTCGGGAAACCGCCGTGTGGAAGCCTTTGTGGGGATGGACGCGTTCCGTCACCTGGCCGCCGAGCGTGCACTGGTCACCTCCCTCTCGGACATGCTCAAGGTTCCCACCAACCTCCTGCCGGAGCGTGTGGCGGCCACCTTGGCCAAGCTGAAAGCGGCCGAGAAGGAGCTGGAGCGCCTCCGCAAGGAACAGCTCAGCGCGGCCGCCGCCACCTTGGCAGGCACCTTCGAGGACGTCAACGGTGTGCGTGTCATCGTGCACGACGCCGGTGACGTCAGTGGCGCCGATGACCTCCGCGGCCTGGCGCTGGATCTGCGCGACCGCCTCGGCTCGGCACCGTCCACCATTGCCGTTGCCGGTGCCAGCAACGGGCGCCCCATCATTCTGGTTCTCACCAATGAGGGCGCCCGCGAGGCAGGTATCAAGGCAGGGAACCTGGTGAAGCTGGCATCGGGGATCCTCGGCGGCGGGGGCGGCGGGAAGCCGGACATGGCCCAGGGTGGCGGCAGCGACGTCAACGCCATCGGCGCTGCACTGGCTGCCGTCAGTGACGCCGTGAAGAACCGGTCATAGGGTTACGGTGCCGGAGAACACTTACCCGCAAGGGGTCAAACTTGGCGTGGACGTTGGTATGGTTCGGGTAGGTTTGGCCCTGTGCGACCCCGACGGGATCCTCGCGACACCCGTGAAGACGTTGAGCCGGGACCTGAAGAAGAACAGTGACATCAAGGTCCTTGTCAAGGAGACGGCAGCACGCGGCGTTTGCCAGATCTTTGTGGGGCTGCCGCGGACCATGAAGGGCGAAGAAAAGGCTTCGGCACAGATGGCACGCAGCTATGCCAAACTGTTGGTGCAGGCACTCGCGGAGGCCGAATTGCCGGTCCCGGTGATGCTGGTGGATGAGCGGCTGACAACCGTCAGTGCACACAACGCCCTGCACAGCGCTGGTGTGAGTAGCCGTGAACACCGTAAAGTAGTAGATCAAGTCGCTGCTGTTGAAATATTGCAACATGCTATAGATATGCAAAAAACGCGCAAGGCCAACGTTGGTGAACAGGTGCGCGTACATCAGCCGAGCGTTGTGGGGACCGCCGGTGAATCTGAACACGAAGAGGTTTCCACCATTTCCACGCAAAGCTGTGTGCCGGATGAAACGATATCCACGCCATGAATAATCTTTTCCCCGACCACACACAGGCCCCTCACGACGAAGCCGAGCAGCTTTGGGAGCACCAGCATGCCGCCGAAGAGCACGCCGCCGAACACCCTGCGCCACCAGCGTTTGCGGACCATCAGGAAGCCCTGCCCTCGCGCAGGAGCAGCCGTGTGTCCAAGCGGGTCCGCAAACGGCGCCGCAGCCTGATCTTCTTGATCATTTTGGTCATGTTCGCAGCCGTGGTGTACTTTGCCGTGCAAGCTGTCAAGCCCATGCTCGGTGGCTTCACGGTGGCCGACTACCCCGGCCCGGGCACAGGCACCGTGCAGATTGTGGTGCCCGAAGGTGCCACCGGACGAACCGTTGCCAGCGATCTTAAGACTAAGGACGTTGTGGCCAGTGAGCAGGCGTTCCTGGATGCTTTGACGTCAGCTGACGGTTCCGGTGCCTTGCAGCCTGGAAACTTTGCGTTGAAGTCGCAGATGAAGGCCGCTGACGCAGTCACCATCCTGCTGGCCGTCAGTGTCGACAAGGTCCACTATGCGGCCGTGGCGCAAAACCTGCGCATCAATGACACGCTTGCGGTCCTGGCCAAGAGCACCGGCATTGCCCAGGAGGACTTCGAGGCGTTAGCCAAGCAGCCCAAGCTCTTTGGCCTGCCGCCACAGTCCAAGAATCTTGAGGGGTTCCTGGCACCGGGGGAGTACCGCTTCCCGATCGAGCTGGACGCTAAGGGTATTTTGACCCAGATGGTCACGGCCACCAAAAAGTCGCTCACCGACGCAGATATCAGCGATCCTGCTGAGCAGTACAGGGTGTTGACCATTGCCAGCATTATCGAATTTGAAGGCAACGAGGCAAACTACGCCAAGATCTCCGGTGCCATTGAGAACCGGATCAACAACGCGAACGGCGAAACCGGCGGCCGGCTCGAATCTGATGCCACGGTTGCCTACGGTTTGGGTCTGAAAACGTACAACCTCACTGCCGCCCAAAAAGCTGACAAGTCCAATCTGTACAACACCTTTGCCCTGCAGGGCCTGCCCGTGGGCCCCATCGGCTCACCAGGCAGCAAGGCCATTGAAGCAGCAGCACACCCCGAGGCGAACCCTTACTACTTCTGGGTGACAGTGGACTTGAAGACAGGTGAAACGCTGTACGCGGCCACCTTCGCCGAACACCAGGTTAACGTTGCCAAATACGTAGCATGGTGTGAGGCGAATGCGGGGGAGTGCAAATAATTGACTGAACCACGTCGCGGCGCGGTGCTGGGCCACCCCATTGGCCACTCCAAGTCACCGGCCCTGCACAACGCCGCCTACGCGGCCCTGGGCGCTGATCTGCTGTACACGGCCATTGATGTGGACGCGCCCAGCCTTGCGGGTTTCCTGGCTCAGGTGCGGGCGGAGAAGAACTGGTACGGGCTTTCCGTCACCATGCCGCTGAAAAACGTGGCAGTGGCCCTGATGGATGAGCTCACAGCCACCGCCGAAGCGGTGGGTGCCGTCAACACCATTGTGTGCACGCAAACACCCGCCGGTGACACGCACCTGCGCGGGGACAACACGGATGTGACGGGCCTAGTCAATGCCCTGCGCCACGCCGGCGTGAAGGAGCACCCACGCGCGGCCATCCTCGGTGGTGGCGGCACGGCCGTCTCAGCGGTGGCGGCGTTGGTCCACCTGGACGCCAGCGAGATCACTGTTTTTGTGCGCAGCCTGGCCAAGGGGGCGCAACTGCTGGCTGTTGCGGAGAAACTCGGCGGTTCGGTTTCGCTTGAGCTCTTTGATGGTGCGGCCAACGCACTGGCGGGGTTCGACGTCGTAATTTCCACCCTGCCGCCGCATGGCGCCGATGAACTGGCCCAGACCTTTGCCGGTCAGGGAGCCACAGTGGCGGCAGGACTGTTGCTCGACGCCGCCTACGACCCCTGGCCCAGTGCGCTGGCACAGGCCTGGGCGCAGGCTGGCGGTGGCGTGGTGGCCGGAATTGAGATGCTTTTGTATCAGGGCGTGGAACAAGTCAAGCTGTTTACAGTCGCTGGAGGGTACAGCGCGCTGGACGCAGAACAAGTAGGGGACGTCATCGATGTGATGTGCGACGCAATCGGCGTCCACAGGCGGGATCCCCACGAGCAGAACATGGCAGGATAGAGAGTATGTTGCGTTGGTTGACCGCCGGAGAATCACATGGCCCGGCTCTCGTGGGAATTATTGAAGGCGTGCCTGCCGGTGTGGAGCTCACCAGCGCCCACATCCGGGACGCCCTTGCCCGGCGTCGTCTGGGCTACGGCCGGGGCGCGCGGATGAAGTTTGAACAGGACGTGGTGACCATTTTGGGTGGTGTCCGGCACGGGCTCACCCAGGGCGGCCCCGTCGCCATCCAAATTGCCAACTCAGAGTGGCCCAAGTGGGAGCAGATCATGTCCGCTGACCCCGTGGACGCCGCCGAGCTTGACGGCCAGGCCCGCAACGCGCCCTTGACGCGCCCGCGCCCCGGCCATGCCGACTTCACCGGCATGCAGAAGTACGCGTTCAGTGAGGCCCGCCCCGTTTTGGAGCGTGCCAGCGCCCGCGAAACAGCCACCCGTGTGGCCCTGGGTGTTGTCGCCGCCCAGATCCTGGCAGCCGTGGGTGTTGAACTGCTCAGCCACACTGTCCAGATTGCCGCTGTCGCCTCCCCGGAGGACGCCGCACTGCCAATATTTTCAGACGTTGCAGCCTTGGACGCCGATCCGCTGCGCTGCTTTGACGCTGCCACCTCCGCCGCCATGGTGGCCGAAGTTGACACGGCCCAGAAGCAGGGCGAAACCCTTGGCGGCGTCGTGGAAGTTCTGGCCTACAACCTGCCCCCGGGGTTGGGCAGCTACGTGCACTGGGACCGCCGCCTTGACTCCCGCCTGGCCGGGGCCCTGATGGGTATCCAAGCCATCAAGGGTGTTGAAGTCGGTGACGGTTTCGCCACAGCGGCCCGCAGGGGATCTGCTGCCCATGATGAGATTGTGCGCGACGCCGACGGCCGAATCATCCGCACCTCCAACCGCGCAGGCGGCATCGAGGGCGGCATGAGCATTGGTGACGTGCTGCGCGTGCGTGCGGCCATGAAGCCCATCGCCACCGTGCCGCGCGCCTTGAAGACCATCGACGTTGCCACGGGCGAGCCCGCCAAGGCACACCACCAGCGTTCGGACGTGTGCGCCGTGCCGGCAGCAGGCGTTGTGGCCGAGGCCATGACGGCTCTGGTGCTGGCGGAGGCGCTCGTGGAGAAGTTCGGCGGGGACTCCATTGCCGAGACCAAGCGCAACATGGACAGCTACCTTGCAGCGATTCCGGCGAATCTGGACACGCTGGCGCACTGATGGAAGTTGGCAAGGATCCGGGCGCGGCACAGCGCTTCACACCGCACCGGCCCATTGTCATGATCGGCCCCATGGCCGTCGGAAAATCCGTGATCGGGGCCGAACTGGCCCGCGTTCTTGGCGTGGAGTTCATTGACTCCGACCACAAAATTGTGGCCAAGCACGGCCCCATTCCGCGAATATTTGATGCCCGGGGCGAGCACCATTTTCGTCAGCTGGAGGCGCGGGCCATTGCCGAGGTTTTGGATTCCCCACAGCCCAAACCTGTGGTGTTGTCACTCGGTGGCGGGGCGGTGCTGGATTCTGGCACCCAACAGTTGTTGGCCCGTGCCACAGTCGTTTTCCTCAACGGAGACGTCGAGACGGTCCGGGAGCGCATCCTGCGCAACACCGGCCGGCCCCTGTTGGCAGCTGATCCGGTGGCCGCCTGGCAGCATCTGGCACGCCTGCGCGGCCCCGTGTACGCCCGCCTGGCAAGCATTACTCTTGACGTGAGCAACTCCAATGTGCCGCAGCTTGTTGCGCGGCTGGTCGATCTGCTGGAAGCAGAATCAAGGAAAGAGAAATCCGCACCGTGAATACCGAAAACGTAGCCGCAACCCCCAACACCGTCATCAAGGTCACGGGTGCATTGCCCGGCGAGAATTACGACGTCGTGGTGGGCCGTGGGCTCTTGTCCCAGCTTCCGGCACTGCTCGGGGAGCGCGTAAAGAAAGTTCTGGTCATTCACCCGCGGGCGCTGCGCCTGACCGGTGACACTGTTCGCGACGATCTGGAAGCCGCCGGCTTCACCACGCTCACGGCCGAAATCCCCGACGCCGAAGAAGGCAAGCACATCCAGGTGGCGGCCTTCTGCTGGCAGGTGCTGGGGCAGAACGACTTCACCCGCTCCGACGCGATCGTGGCCGTGGGTGGTGGCGCTGTCACCGACGTGGCCGGTTTTGTGGCGGCCACCTGGTTGCGCGGTGTCAAGGTCGTTCACATGCCCACGTCCCTGCTGGGAATGGTGGACGCTTCCGTGGGTGGCAAGACAGGCATCAACACGGCCGAGGGCAAGAACCTGGTGGGTGCCTTCCACCCGCCCGCCGGCGTCCTGGTGGACCTGGACACCCTTGACACGTTGCCGCCCAACGAACTGATCTCCGGCATGGCTGAAGTCATCAAGTGCGGTTTCATTGCCGACCCCGTGATCTTGGATTTGATCGAGGCGAACCCGGACGCCGTCAAGGACCCGCACTCACCGATTTTGCGTGAACTTGTCGAACGCGCCATCGCCGTCAAGGCCAAGGTGGTCTCCGCTGACCTGAAGGAATCGGGCCTGCGTGAAATCCTCAACTACGGCCACACCCTGGGCCACGCCATCGAACTGACCGAGCGTTACTCGTGGCGCCACGGTGCGGCCGTTTCCGTTGGCATGATGTTTGCCGCTGAACTGGCCCGCAGCGTTGGCCGCCTCAGCGATGCCGATGCCGACCGGCACAGGAGCATCCTTGCGCAGTTGGGGCTGCCCCTGAGCTACCGCAAGGACCGCTGGCAGGCCCTGCTGGATGCCATGCGCCGGGACAAGAAAACCCGCGGTGACCTGCTGCGCTTTGTGGTGCTCGACGGCGTGGGCCGCCCCGGCATCTTGGACGTCCCGGACACGTCGCTGCTGTTCGCCGCCTACCAAGAAATAGCTTCATAAATTGGGTTTGAAGGATTGGCCCTCAGCCGGTTTTCCGGGTACCGCGCTTAACCCTGAGACGTTGCTGCCGGAAGTTGTGGATGAGGCTGCCTGCACGGAGGCGCTCAAGCTTTCCGACGATGCCGGCGACGCCATCTTTGTCTTGTTGGCCCGCGGACTGACCTCCGAGGCTGCCGAAGCGGTGGCGCATGCGCGGTTGGCGGACCCCGCATCCATCAGGTTGCAGGTGCTGGACGCCGAAGTGCTGCGTGCCTCCCATCATTTCGTCAGGGCTGAAAAGCTGTTGAAGGCTCTTTTGCCCGAGGTGAGCACCACGCCATTGGAGCCGTGGGTGTTTCATCAGCTCGGGAAGGTGTACTTCGGCAACGGCCAATTCGTGGCTGCCGCCCAAAAGTTTGCCACAGCGTTGGAGCTGCGGGTAGCGTCAGGGGCGGATGCCGCGGCCATCTACTCCTCGACAGTGTCGCTGAAACGGGCCCTGGATCTTGCCGAACGGGCCGAGGACTACAAGTAAAGAAGTTTGCTGAGTCGGGGCGTGCGTCATGGTGGCGAGGATCATGCGGCGCCGCGCGGCTGAGTGCGGTAATATGGTCAATGGATTTTTGATATCACTTATACATAAGAGGCTACTGTGGCAACAACTAATGACATTAAGAACGGCACTGTCCTCAAGCTTGAGGGTCAACTGTGGAACATCATTGAGTTCCAGCACGTCAAGCCCGGCAAAGGTGGCGCGTTTGTTCGCACCAAGATGCGCAATATCCTCTCCGGAAAGGTTGTTGACAAGACGTTCAACGCCGGCCTGAAGATTGAGACGGCAGTTGTTGACCGCTCCGACTACCAGTACCTGTACCAGGACGGCGAAGACTTCGTCTTCATGGACAACCAAAACTTTGACCAGCTGACTGTTTCGGCCAAGACTGTTGGCGACGCCACCAACTTCATGCTCGAAAACCTCAACGTCACCATCGCCTTGCACGAAGGCAACCCGCTGTACATCGAACTGCCCCCGTCGGTTCAGCTGCGCATCACCTACACCGAGCCTGGCCTGCAGGGAGACCGTTCCTCCGCCGGCACCAAGCCCGCCACAGTGGAAACCGGCTACGAGATCCAGGTTCCGTTGTTCGTTGAGAACAACACGCTTGTCAAGGTTGACACGCGTGACGGAAGCTACCAGGGACGTGTCAGCGAGTAGTGGCAAGCCCCCAGATTAGCCCCACAGGCAAACCAAATTCGGCGCGTAGCAAGGCTCGCCGCCGCGCCTTGGACATTTTGTTCGAGGCAGAGCAGCGTGAAGTGACCGCCATGTCGGCGATGACTGCCCGCCGCGAAAAGACTGATCAGATCATCAACCTGTACACGGTTGACTTGGTTGAGGGCGTCACCGCCATGGCTGAGAGCATCGATGAGTTCCTGCAGACGTATTCGCAGGGCTGGACGCTTGAGCGCATGCCCGCCGTAGATCGAATCATCTTGCGCATCGGCACCTGGGAGCTGCTGTACAACGACGACGTCCCCGACGCTGTCGCTGTCAGCGAAGCCGTTGAACTGGCCAAGATGCTCTCCACGAATGAGTCACCGCAGTTTGTCAACGGCCTGTTGGGCCGTTTGCAGCAGATCAAGCCAACACTCCTGGCTTAATCCCTGCGCGTGCCCCCCCAAACTGACCCGCAGAAAACGCCGAAAATCGCGTCAAAGACGCGTATTTTCGCCGTTTTCTGCGGGTCAGTTTGGGTTGGGGGGTTAGTGGTGCGCCGGTTGGGCCTGTTGATGCTGCTGGGCCGCCCACACGGCATGGGCGTGACGGGCCAATAGCTCGTTGCGGACAGCTGTGATCTTCTCCAACAGCGTCAACTCCACCACCTGATCCGCCGCAATGCGTCGCGCCGCAGCGCTGCCGGGTGAGCCCTTGGCGTCCACCAGGAGCCGTTGCCGGGTGAAGGCCAACCGTGTCGCCAAACGAATGAACTCCTTCATGACAGGTCCGGCCGCAAAAGTCTTTGACCACGCCAGGGCACGACGGCGGCCGGCACCTGTTGCCAGCATCGGCACCTCGGGCGCGGTGAACCAGCCGGTCGGAACGTAGTCGGAGAGGCGCTTGCGCGTCAGCTTGGCTTCGGAGCGTCGCAGCCAGATGATGCCAAGAATGAACAGGATGAACAGGGGCACTTGCAACGCCCCGTACACCAGGAAGAAATTGCCGCCCAGGAACGCTGTGCCGTTCCACAAGCCATGCAACAGCATGGCCGGGACCAACCCCACCACCCACGCGCCCAGGACCATCAGCGTCCCGCCGTTGCGGGCGGCATAGCCTACACAGATTCCCAACGCTGCCGTGAACATGACGTGGGCGAACGGCGACATCAAACCGCGCATCACAAAGATCGCCACGAGTCCGCCGGCGGCGCCATCGGATTCCTGCAGTTCGTTGCCGAAGTACAGAATGTTCTCGGTGAAGGCGAAACCCGCTGCGATGATGCCCGCGTACACCACGCCGTCGATGGGACCGTCAAAGGTGCGTCGGCGCAGGAAGAACAGCAGGAGCAGGCCCGCGCCCTTGCAGATCTCCTCCACCAGCGGAGCCTGAATGACAGCACCCACCATGTCCGCGTCAGCCTCGGTGCCACCGGCCATGAGCAGCGGTTGCACCCAACTGCCCAGCACCAAGGTGGTGATGACTGCCATGCCGGCGCCCCAGCAGAAGCCAAGAATAAGAGCAGGAACGGGTTCGGGTTCCCACCTGTCAATCCAGATCAGGGTCAGCACGCAGATGGTGAGCGGAATCAGGGCCAGCAGGCCGCACATCAAGAAGATGCTCATGCCAAGGGAAAAGGCGAAGAACACCAGCGTCCCAACAGCAATCAGCCCAAACACGCACAGCAGGATGATGTTTGTCACTTTGACGCCGGTCCCGGCGGCTCGTTTCGGAGCCGCTGTGGGGGCGGGGTGGGCCCAATAGTCAGGGCGGTAGTTCAGCCCCGTACCGGGCCCCTGCCCCTGGGGCAGTGGGGGCTGGGCGTACTGTGGTTGTTGATTCGGGGCGCCTGCGGCGGGGTTCTGCCAGTGGCCGGGTTCACTCATAGTTCCCAGACTAGAGCCAGCCGCAGCGGCCAAGGAAGATGACGCGCTTAAAAGCGCAGCGGTGCCTTGGCGGCTCGGGGACGCGGACGGCTCTTGTGGTAGTTTTGCTTCTAAGCAATCAACCTTTTAATTCCGTCCTGTGAGGCGGGGAAAGGGGACGCGAGAAAATGAATAGCTCCTCTTCGGCTTTTGAGGAAGTTCACAACAGCTCAGCGCCGCTCAATGTGTCCCGCGTGGTCCTTACCGCAGCAGATATTGAACGGGCACTGACTCGTATCGCCTATGAAATTCTGGAAGCCAACAAGGGCTCAGCAAATTTGCTGTTGCTCGGTATCCCGCGACGCGGATATCCCTTGGCCCAGCGACTGGCCGCCAAACTGGCCGCCAGCGATCCGGCGATCGATCCGGCCGCCATCGTCGGCCAACTCGATGTCACCATGTTCCGGGACGATCTGGCCCGCCAACCCACCCGGGCGCCGCAACGCACGGAACTTCCTGTCTCCGGCATCGACGGCAAAACCATTGTGCTGGTTGATGACGTGCTGTACTCCGGGCGCACCATTCGCGCAGCCCTTGACGCCCTCGTTGATCTGGGCCGCCCCCGGGCAGTCCGCCTGGCCGTCCTGGTGGACAGGGGCCACAGGGAACTACCCATCCGGGCGGATCACGTGGGCAAGAACCTGCCCACCTCCTCGAGCGAAAAAGTGCGGGTGCACCTTGCCGAGATCGACGGCGTGAACGTCCCGGATGAAGTTGTCATTGAATCAGGACCAGTTGTTATTGAGGGCGGCGCATGAGGCATTTGTTGGGCACCGAGGCTCTCAGCCGTGAAAACGCCATCCAGATTTTGGACACAGCCCAGGAAATGGCCGCTGTGGGGGAGCGGGAAGTCAAAAAGCTCCCGGCACTGCGCGGACGCACGGTAGTCAACCTTTTCTTTGAAGACTCCACCCGCACCCGCATCTCCTTTGAAGCTGCAGCCAAACGCCTCTCGGCCGATGTCATCAATTTCAGCGCCAAGGGCTCCTCAGTATCCAAGGGTGAGTCCCTGAAGGACACGGCCCAAACCCTGCAGGCCATGGGGGCCGACGCCGTGGTCATCCGCCACTGGGCATCGGGCGCCCCGGCACGCCTGGCCAACTCGGGCTGGATCGACGCCGCAGTCATCAACGCCGGCGACGGCACCCACGCGCACCCCACCCAGGCCCTGCTGGACGCGTTCACCATGCGCGCCCATTGGGCCAAGCTCAGCGGCGCCTCCTCGGTGGGCGCTGACCTGGCCGGAATGCGCGTGGTGATTGCCGGAGACGTGCTGCACTCCCGCGTGGCCCGCTCCAATGTGTGGCTGCTGCGCACCCTCGGCGCCCACGTGACGCTCGTCGCGCCGCCCACCTTGCTGCCCATCGGCGTCGCACACTGGCCCTGCGAGGTCAGCTACGACCTGGACGCCACCCTGGAGGCCGGTGTGGACGCCGTCATGATGCTGCGCGTGCAGGCCGAACGCATGAACGCCTCCTTCTTCCCCTCGACCCGCGAGTACGCCCGCCGCTGGGGCTTTGATGACGCGCGGCTGGCGAAGCTGGATGCGCTCAATCTCAAGGACACCATCATCATGCACCCCGGCCCGATGAACCGCGGCCTGGAGATTTCCTCCGCGGCGGCGGATTCGCCCCGCTCAACGGTGCTGGACCAGGTCCGCAACGGTGTCTCGGTGCGCATGGCCACCCTGTACCTGCTCTTGTCAGGGGATCTGCGCGAAAACACCAGCCCTTCCCCAGCAGCTTCATCGTTAAACACAGTGCCGAACGCTAAGGACCACTCATGACTTCCTCCAGTTACTTGATTCGCGCAGCTTCCCTGCTGGGCAACACCACAGCTGACATTCTGGTTGCCGACGGCATGATCACCGCCGTCGGCGTGGATCTGAGCTCGGACATTGTTGGTGACGCCACAGTCATTGACGCCGCGGGGCTGGTGGCGCTGCCGGGCATGGTCGACCTGCACACCCACCTGCGCGAACCCGGCCGCGAAGACGCCGAAACCGTGGAGACCGGCACCCGTGCGGCCGCACTGGGCGGTTTCACGGCCGTCCACGCCATGGCCAACAGCTCACCCGTTGCCGACACGGCAGGCGTGGTGGAGCAGGTTTACTCACTCGGCCGCGAGTCTGGCTGGGTTGATGTTCGCCCCGTGGGTGCTGTCACAGTGGGCCTGGCCGGCAAGCAACTCGCCGAACTGGGTGCCATGGCTGATTCCAAGGCCCGGGTCCGCGTGTTCTCCGACGACGGCATCTGCGTCAGCGACCCCGTCATGATGCGCCGGGCGCTGGAGTACGTCAAGGCGTTCGACGGCGTGATTGCCCAGCATGCGCAAGAACCCCGCCTCACCGAAGGCGCGCAGATGAATGAAGGCGTGGTCTCCGCCGATCTGGGCCTGGCCGGCTGGCCCGCAGTTGCTGAGGAGTCCATCATCGCCCGCGATGTTTTGTTGGCACAGCACGTCGGCTCACGCCTGCACGTGTGCCACGTCTCCACGGCAGGTTCGGTGGAGATCATCCGCTGGGCCAAGGAACGCGGCATCTCCGTCACGGCCGAGGTCACCCCGCACCATTTGCTCCTCACCGAGGAACTGGTGCGCAGCTACAACCCGGTATACAAGGTCAACCCGCCGCTGCGTGCCGACGCCGACGTCCACGCACTCCGGGCAGCACTGGCCGATGGCACCATCGACATTGTGGGCACCGACCACGCCCCGCACCCCAGCGAAGCCAAGGAATGCGAATGGGCCTCGGCGGCCATGGGCATGACGGGCCTGGAAACTGCCCTGTCAGTGGTGGCCGAAACCATGATTGAAACCGGTCTGATGACGTGGGCGGACTTTGCCCGCGTCACCTCCACCACCCCGGCACAGATTGGCCAGCTGGCCGATCAGGGCCGGCCCCTGGAAGTGGGGGAACCCGCCAACATTGTGCTGGTGGACCCGGCAGCACGCTGGAACGTCGACCCGCACGCCATGGCCACGAAGGGACGCAATTCACCGTTCGCCGGGCTGGTGCTGCCGGGGAAGGTCATTGCCACGTTCTTCCACGGGCACCCCACAGTGCTTGAGGGCAAGCTGAACACCCCGTACATCCACGGAGCCAACTAGTGGATGAGCGTATCCTGCCGGGCATCCTGACTCTGCTCATTGTTGGCGTGGCCTTTGCCCTGATGTGGTGGGGCTGGCGCAACAAGCTCAAACGCCAGGGACATGTGGGCGAGCTGCCTGCCGTTCCGGCTGATTTGGGTGCAGCTCTGATCAGTGTGCCGGGCCAGTATGTTGTCACCACCAGTGCAGGGGACTGGCTTGACCGCCTGGCTGTGCACGGCCTGGGCATCAGGACCCCGGCCGTGGTGAACGTTTACAACACAGCTGTGGTTCTGGAGCGCAAGGGCGGGCAAAGCCTGTTCATTGCCGCGGCGGAACTCACAGACGTGGGGACCAAGGCCGGCATGGCCGGCAAGTTCGTTGAAAAAGACGGGCTCGT
This sequence comes from Arthrobacter sp. TMN-49, assembly GCF_054511095.1. Classification (NCBI taxonomy): domain Bacteria; kingdom Bacillati; phylum Actinomycetota; class Actinomycetes; order Micrococcales; family Micrococcaceae; genus Arthrobacter; species Arthrobacter sp. TMN-49. The sequence continues at coordinate 54,800 of NZ_JBTNDH010000013.1, forward strand.
GGTCATCAGTTGGCGCCTGGCCGGCACCGAAGTGGATACAGGATTCCGCACAGCCGAAGCCGGGGCTAAGCGTCCACTACTGGAGGCGTTGGCGGCATTGTTGCCGCAGAGCCACGGCACCATGGCAGAGAATGATGTAGCAGAAGGACAAGGCACGCCATTGACTAAGGCACCTTTCGACGGCACAGAAACACCCGCCGCAGACAGCAACGGAAAGAACAATTGAGAATGAGTGATGCAACTATGCCTGCACAGGCACTTTTGGTCTTGGAAGACGGCCGCACTTTCCGTGGCGCCAGCTACGGAGCGCAGGGCACTGCCCTGGGCGAGGCAGTCTTCACCACCGGCATGACAGGCTACCAGGAGACCCTCACGGACCCCTCCTACGCCCGCCAGCTGATCGTCCAGACAGCCCCGCACATCGGCAACACAGGTGTCAATGCGGCCGACAACGAATCCACCAGGATTTGGGCTGCCGGATACGTTGTCCGCGACGCCGCCCGACGCCCCTCAAACTGGCGCTCGGAGGGATCGCTCGACGGCGAACTCATCGCCCAGGGCGTCGTCGGCATCCAAGGCGTTGACACCCGCGCCATCACCCGCCACCTGCGTGAACGTGGTGCCATGAAGGCCGGCATCTTCTCCGGTGCCGATGCGGCCCGCCCCGAGGCCGAGCTGCTGGCGCAGGTTTTGGCCCAGCCGTCCATGGAGGGCCTGCAACTGGCCGAGGAAGTCAGCGTTACCGAAGCCTACGTCGTCGAACCTGCCGCACACGGCTGGGAAGGCGAGCCGCTGTTCTCGATCGCCGCCCTTGACCTGGGCATCAAGGCCATGACACCCGCCCGCTTCGCCGAGCGCGGTGTGCGCGTGCACGTCCTGCCCGCCGCCACCACCTTCGAGGAGGCGCAGGCGTTGAACCCCGACGGCGTGTTCCTCTCCAACGGCCCCGGCGACCCCGCCACGGCCAACAGCCAGGTCAGCTTTGTGCGCAGCTTCCTCGATGCCGGTGTGCCCTACTTTGGTATCTGCTTCGGCAACCAGATCCTGGGCCGCGCCCTAGGCTACGGCACCTACAAGCTGCGGTACGGCCACCGCGGCATCAACCAGCCGGTCATGGACCGCAGCACGGGCAAGGTCGAAATCACCAGCCAGAACCATGGTTTCGCCGTGGATGCCCCGCTGGAGGGCCCCACCCGGGCCCCCGAGGAGCGCTTTGGCCGCGTAGAAGTAAGCCACATCAGCCTCAACGACCAGGTGGTGGAGGGCCTCTCCTGCCTGGACATCCCGGCCTTCTCCGTCCAATACCACCCCGAGGCAGCAGCCGGCCCGCACGACGCCGCATACCTCTTTGACCGGTTCATCGCCTTGATGAGCGCCACCAAGAACGCACAGACTGAGGAAGCCAAGTAATGCCGAAGAGAGAAGATCTTAAGTCCGTACTGGTCATTGGATCCGGTCCCATTGTGATCGGCCAGGCCGCAGAGTTTGACTACTCCGGCACCCAGGCCCTGCGCGTGTTGAAGGAGGAGGGCCTGCGGGTCATCCTGGTCAACTCCAACCCGGCCACCATCATGACAGACCCCGAGTTTGCCGACGCAACCTACGTGGAGCCGATCACCCCCGAGGTCGTTGAGAAGATCATCGCCAAGGAACGCCCCGACGCCATTCTGCCCACACTGGGCGGGCAGACGGCTTTGAACACGGCCATCGCGCTGGATAAGAACGGCGTGCTGGCCAAGTACAACGTTGAGCTGATTGGCGCCAACATTGCCGCCATCGAGCTCGGCGAGGACCGCGAAAAGTTCAAGGGCGTTGTGGAGCGTTGCGGTGCTGAGTCGGCACGCAGCCACATCATCCACACCATGGATGAGGCGTTTGCAGCAGCCGAGGACCTGGGCTACCCCATGGTGGTTCGCCCCTCCTTCACGATGGGTGGGTTGGGCTCCGGACTGGCGTACACGCCGTCGGACCTGACACGCATCGTGGGCCAGGGCCTGCAGTACAGCCCCACCACCGAGGTTTTGCTTGAAGAGAGCATCCTTGGCTGGAAGGAATACGAGCTGGAGATGATGCGGGACAAGAACGACAACGTCGTTGTGGTCTGCTCCATCGAAAACTTTGACCCGGTGGGCGTCCACACGGGCGACTCCATCACCGTGGCCCCGGCCATGACACTGACGGACCGTGAGTACCAGAACCTGCGCGACATCTCCATCGCCGTCATCCGCGAGGTTGGCGTTGACACAGGTGGTTGCAACATCCAGTTCGCGATCGAGCCCGACACAGGCCGCGTCGTCGTGATTGAGATGAACCCGCGCGTGTCACGATCCTCGGCACTGGCCTCGAAGGCGACAGGCTTCGCCATCGCCAAGATCGCCACGAAGCTGTCCCTGGGCTACACCCTGGATGAGATCCCCAACGACATCACCCAGAAGACCCCGGCCTCCTTCGAGCCGAGCCTTGACTACGTGGTGGTGAAGGTGCCCCGTTTCGCGTTCGAGAAGTTCCCGGCGGCAGATCCCACCCTGACCACCACGATGAAGAGCGTTGGCGAAGCCATGGCCATGGGCCGCAACTTCACCGAGGCCCTGCAGAAGGCACTGCGTTCCCTGGAGCAGAAGGGCGCCAGCCTTGACTTCTCCTCCGTCAACGCCCTGGATGTCCCCGATCTGATCGAGGCAGCCAAGCGCCCCACCACCGAGCGTCTCTCCCAGGTCCAGCGCGCCCTGTTGGGCGGCGGCACCATCGAGGAGCTGTACGCGGCCACCGGCATCGATCCCTGGTACCTTGACCAGCTGGTGCTGCTCAACGAGGTTTCGGCCACCATCCGCCAGTCCACCGCGCTGACCCCGGAGATGCTCAAGCTGGCCAAGCGCCACGGCTTCTCCGACGCTCAGATCGGTGCCCTGACCAACAACTCCGAGGCGGTGGTGCGCGGTGTGCGCCAGGCCCTGGGTATCCGCCCCGTGTACAAGACCGTTGACACCTGTGCGGCTGAGTTCAACGCCTACACCCCGTACCACTACTCCTCCTACGACGAGGAAGATGAGATTGCGCTGCACGAGAAGCCGTCCATCATCATCCTGGGCTCCGGGCCGAACCGCATTGGCCAGGGCATCGAGTTTGACTACTCCTGCGTGCACGCCTCCATGGCCCTGCGCAAGGCCGGCTACGAGACCGTCATGGTCAACTGCAACCCGGAAACCGTCTCCACCGACTACGACGTCTCCACGCGCCTATACTTTGAGCCGCTGACGCTTGAAGACGTGCTGGAAGTCATCGCCGCTGAAGAGCGCACCGGCGGCGTCATGGGTGTGTTCGTCCAGTTGGGCGGCCAGACCCCGTTGAAGCTGGCCCAGGAACTGGCCGACGCCGGTGTCCCGATCCTTGGCACGTCCCCCGAGGCGATTGACCTGGCCGAGCACCGCGGCATGTTCTCCCGCGTGCTTGATACGGCCGGCCTGATTGCGCCCAAGAACGGCACTGCCGTGTCCTTCAACGACGCCAAGAAGATCGCCGATGAAATTGGCTATCCCGTCCTAGTCCGCCCGTCCTACGTTTTGGGTGGCCGCGGCATGGAGATCGTCTACGACGAGGCCAACCTGTCCCGCTACATCAAGAACGCCACGGAAATCACCGAGGCACACCCGGTTCTGATTGACAGGTTCCTCGAAGACGCCATCGAGATTGACGTTGATGCGTTGTTTGACGGCAAGGACATGTACCTTGGCGGGATCATGGAGCACATTGAAGAGGCCGGCATTCACTCCGGTGACTCCGCCTGTGTGCTGCCCCCCATCACCTTGGGCAAGGACGTCCAGGACCGGGTGCGGGCAGCAACCCGCGCCATCGCCGAGGGCGTGGGCGTCCGTGGCCTGATCAACATTCAGTTCGCCCTGGCCGCTGACATCCTCTACGTCCTGGAAGCCAACCCACGCGCCTCACGCACGGTACCGTTTGTTTCCAAGGCAACGGGTGTCCAGATGGCCAAGGCCGCAGCGCTGATCGGTGTTGGCGTGTCCATCGCGCACCTGCGCAGCGTCCACCACATCTTGCCGGAAATCGGCGACGGCGGGACTCTGCCCGACAGTGCCCCGGTGTCCGTCAAGGAAGCTGTCATGCCGTTCAACCGTTTCCGCACCCCCGAAGGTCACGTGGTTGACTCCCTGCTGGGCCCGGAAATGCGCTCCACCGGCGAGGTCATGGGCATTGACAAGCACTTTGACACGGCGTTCGCCAAGAGCCAGGCTGGCGCGAACAACGCCCTGCCCGTCTCCGGCAAGGTGTTTGTCTCGGTGGCCAACCGTGACAAGCGCTCCATCATCATGGCCGTCAAGCGCCTCTCCGACCTGGGCTACGAGATTGTCTCCACGGGCGGCACGGCCGATGTGCTGCGCCGCAACGGCATCGCCTCCACCCTTGTGCGCAAGATTGGTGAAGGCACCTCCGTGGACGGTGAAGGCACCATTGTTGACTTGATCAACGACGGCGACATCGACATGATCTTCAACACCCCCACAGGTGGCCAGGCCCGCGGCGACGGTTACGAGATCCGTGCAGCAGCCGTCTCCAACGGCAAGCCGTGCATCACCACTGTTGCGGAGTTCAACGTGGCCGTCCAGGCCATGGAGGCGCTGCGCACCTACGAATGGGATGTGACCAGCTTGCAGGAGCACGCCAAGGTGCTGGCAGCAGGTCAGGCCGAGCAGCATGCCAAGTAGCCACCGCAGCGGCTCCCTCGACGCCGTGGGCCCAGACGCCGGCCAGGGGTTCGGAACGCGCCTAGTCGCCGCCATGGCCGCCAAGGGGCCCCTGTGCGTGGGCATTGACCCGCACCCGGGGCTCCTGGCGGCCTGGGGCCTGCCCGACACCGCGCAGAGCCTGCGCGTGTTCTCCCAGACAGTGGTGGAGGCCGTGGCCCCCTTGGCCGCAGCCATCAAGCCGCAGGTGGCGCTGTACGAACGCCACGGCTCGGCCGGCATGGCCGCCCTCGAGGAGCTCCTTGAGGCGGCGGCTCAGGCTGCTGTGCTGACCATTGCCGACGCCAAGCGCGGAGACATTGGCTCCACCATGGCCGGCTACGCCGATGCCTGGTTGCGCGACGGTTCGGCCCTGGCCGCCGACTCGGTGACGTTGAGCCCCTACCTGGGGTTTGAGTCGCTGCGCCCGGCACTGGACATGGCAGCCGCGCACGGCCGGGGCGTTTTTGTCCTGGCCCTGACCTCCAACCCGGAGGGCGCCTCGGTCCAGCACGTGGGCGGCAACGACTCTGTTGCCAAACGCATTGTGCAAGCAGCCGCACACGAGAATCAACGCTACGCCGAGGAGACCTTGGGCTCAGTTGGTTTGGTGGTGGGGGCAACAGTGGGTGAGGCGCTGACGGAGCTGGGCATTGACCTGGCCGCCGTCAACGGCCCCATTCTGGCACCCGGGCTGGGTGCCCAGGGCGCCACAGGAGCCGATATGCGGGCCACTTTCCGGGCTGCCTACCCTGCCGTGCTGGGGACGTCCAGCCGCGGCATCCTGGCCGCCGGACCGGATATTGCCGCCTTGCGCCAGGCCACGACGGAGACCCTGACGGGTTTGTAGTTTTTGGCGGATTGATTTGATCCCTTGGTGCGGATAGGTTCAAGGAATTACTTTGTTCCTATCCGCCGCAACGGACAGTCATCGCTAGGGGAGTCGTTTACGTGAATTTGCCAGCACTTTCGCTGCAGGAACGCGCCGAGGCACGGCTAAAAGCAATAGCAGCCCGTGGCATCAGATCGCGCATCAAAGCCGATCTGAAAACCGGCCAAACCACTGTTGGTGCTGTTCTGGCCGCTGCGGCGCAGGAGCCAGCCTTAGACAGGCTCAAAGTTTGTGACTTATTAGAAGCCCTTCCGGGCATTGGAAAGGTACGTGCAACTGTGATTATGAGCGAGCTGGGGATTGCCCCAACCCGCAGGGTGCGTGGCCTTGGCGTGCATCAACGCCGGGCCTTGGTGGACTACCTGGGGCAGGGATCGTGAGCGCGGTTCAGGTACCTAGCGAAAATGTCACCCGCACCAAGCCGCACAGCGGGGTAACAGTACTGGCCGGGCCCACGGCCGTTGGCAAGGGAACTGTTTCCACCTTCATCCGGGACAACTACCCCGAGGTGTGGCTTTCCGTTTCGGCCACCACCCGCCCGGCCCGGCCCGGTGAAGAGGAAGGGATTCACTACTTCTTCAAAACTGGGCAGGAATTTGATGGCCTGGTAGCCGACGGCGACCTGCTCGAATGGGCTGTGGTGCACGGCGTCAACCGTTACGGCACCTTGCGCAGCACTGTGGAGGCCGCCGTGGCGGCCGGAAAATCCGTGCTGTTGGAGATTGATCTCCAAGGGGCCCGGCAAGTTAAAGAGGCCATGCCGGAAGCCGATTTTGTGTTCCTCGGACCACCGAGTTGGGATGAATTGGTCCGCCGTTTGGTGGGACGCGGCACAGAATCGGCCCAGGAACAGCAGCGCCGCCTAGAAACGGCTAAACTGGAACTTGCTGCCGCGCCGGAGTTTGACCACGTCATCGTCAATGACGATGTCAGCCGCGCTGCAGCGGCGCTTGTTGACCTGATGGGGCTCACCCCCCACCACATTATTTGATCTGTCATTGATTGATCTGCAAGACCCCTTTACAAATTTTGGAGAAGTAATTGACTACACAACCCGAAGGCATCATCAATCCCTCGATTGATTCGCTGCTTGAAGCCGCTGACTCGAAGTACGGACTGGTCATCTTTGGTGCCAAGCGCGCACGCCAGATCAACGCCTACTACGCTCAGCTCCACGAGGGCCTGTTCGAGTACGTTGGCCCCTTGGTGGACACCAAGCTCAACGAGAAGTCCCTCTCCATCGCATTCCGTGAAATCGACGAGGGCCTCTTGGTTTCCACACCCGTCGAGACCGCGTAACGTACGTTTAAAGAACACTGACGGTGTTACGACTGAACATTGTTCTGGGGGTAGGCGGCGGCATCGCCGCCTACAAGTCGGCTTTGCTGCTGCGCCTTTTCACCGAGGCCGGCCATACTGTCACTGTCATCCCCACCGAGGCGTCCACCAAGTTCGTGGGCGTGGCTACCTGGGAGGCCTTGAGCGGGCGGCCGGCCACCAACAGTGTTTTTGACGCCGTTGACACTGTCAACCACGTGCGGATGGGCCATGAGGCCGATTTGATTGTGGTGGCACCGGCCACGGCGGATCTTCTAGCCAAGGCGGCCGGTGGTCACGCCAACGACCTGCTGACCACCACCTTGCTGATGGCGCGGGGGCCTGTCCTTTTTGCCCCGGCCATGCACACGGAAATGTGGCAGCACGCCGCCACCGTGGCGAACGTTGCCACGTTGCGTGCTCGCGGCGTTCACGTCCTGGATCCGGCAGTGGGCCGGTTGACAGGCCCCGACTCAGGTCCCGGGCGGTTGCCGGAACCGGCGGACATTTTTAGCGCAGCCATGGCATTGCTGCACCAGCCGGCACCGGCCTTGAGCGCAGAAAGCTTGGCTTCAGAAACAGCGGAGCCGGCAATAACCGAGCCTGCAGCGGAGCCGGCCGCCGACGTCACTGGCCCGCTGGCCGGCAAGCGTGTCCTCATCACCGCCGGCGGTACTCGTGAACCCCTGGACCCGGTGCGCTTTTTGGGCAATAAGTCCTCGGGCAAGCAGGGTGTGGCACTCGTAGAGGCCGCCCTGGCCGCCGGAGCGCTGGTGACCTTGATCCACGCGCCCATGGATGTGCGGGCTCCCGAAGGGACCAAACTGCAGCAGATTGAAACAGCCCTGGAACTGCGGGCGGCAACCTTGGCTGCGGCGGTAACGGCAGATGTTGTCATCATGGCGGCCGCCGTTGCTGACTTCCGCCCGGCCAACATTTCCCCGGGCAAAATCAAGAAACGTGACAACAGCGATGACCCTGTCATCACCTTGGTCCGCAACCCCGACATCCTCGCCGAGCTGGTGGCCCACCGGGCGGCACAGAACCAGCAGCAACTCATTGTTGGTTTTGCCGCCGAAACTGGCGACGAACAAGCCGATGCCCAGACGTATGCGCTGGCAAAGCTGCGGCGCAAAGGCTGTGACTTGCTCGTGGTCAACGAGGTTGGCCCGGGGGAGTCCGGTTCAGAGCGTGTGTTTGGGCAGGACACCAACCAGGTCGAAATTTTGGCCTTGGACGGTGCCGAGCCCGTGCAAACAGGTGGGAGCAAGCGTGAGGTTGCTAACGCCGTCGTACATCTTGTTGCGCAGCGCCTGGGAGCAAGCTAATCCGTGCCGCAACGCAATTTGTATGACAATCCATGTCTGCCGCCAATGGAGCGCGGCACTTTCCTTAGTAAAGTAGAACAGTGACTTCAGCTAACCCCCTGCGCCTATTTACCTCCGAATCCGTGACGGCCGGCCATCCCGACAAAATTTGTGACCAGATCAGCGACGCCATTTTGGATGCGCTGCTGGCCGAAGACCCCGATTCGCGGGTAGCTGTGGAAACCATGGCCACCACCGGCCTGGTCCATGTTGCCGGCGAGGTGACCACCGACGCGTACGTGGAAATCCCGGCGATTGTGCGCAACACCATCTTGGACATTGGCTACGATTCCTCGGCCAACGGCTTTGACGGCGCCCGCTGCGGAGTGTCCGTCTCGATCGGCCAGCAGTCTCAGGACATTTCCGACGGCGTGTTTAACGCCTTGGAGGTCCGTGAAGGCACGGCCTTGGACAAGTACGACACCCAGGGTGCCGGCGATCAGGGCTTGATGTTTGGCTACGCCAGCAACGAGACCGCCTCATACATGCCCACCCCCATCTTCCTGGCCCACAGGCTCTCGGAACGCCTCACCGACGTGCGCAAGTCAGGGCTCCTGTCCTACCTGCGGCCCGACGGCAAGACCCAGGTGACCATCGGGTACGACGGCGAAACGCCCGTCTCCGTGGACACTGTTGTCATCTCCAGCCAGCATGCCGAGGGCACTGCCTTGGAGCAGTTGCGGGCTGACCTGCAGGAATTTGTAATTGCACCTGTCATGGACGCGTCGGGCCTAGACATCTCAGCCATCAAGACCTACCTGAACCCGGCCGGCCCGTTCGTGGTGGGTGGCCCTGTGGGTGATGCCGGCCTGACCGGGCGCAAGATCATTGTTGACACGTACGGCGGCATGGCCCGTCACGGTGGCGGCGCGTTCTCCGGCAAGGATCCGTCCAAGGTGGACCGTTCGGCCGCTTACGCCATGCGCTGGGTGGCTAAAAACGTTGTTGCCGCCGGCCTCGCCTCTCGCGCCGAGATCCAGGTTGGCTACGCTATTGGTGTGGCCCGTCCGGTGGGTGTGTACGTTGAGACGTTTGGCACCGAAACTGTTGACCCGCGCCGCATCGAGGACGCCATTGCGGCGATCTTTGACCTGCGCCCCATGGCCATCATCGACAGCCTCGACCTCAAACGTCCCATCTACGCCAAGACGGCCGCTCACGGCCACTTTGGCCGCGACGAGCCAGACTTCACGTGGGAGAATCTTGACCGCGTGGATGACTTGAAGGCGTTCTTCAACGCCTAAGCTGTGGAGTTATCCACAGCTAAGCACAGCCCCCGGACGAGTTTGTCGGTGGGCTGTGCTTAGCTTGTTTTAGGCCACTTTAATGCGTGGCCGGGCAACACAGCCAGGACCCAGCGCCACTGAAGCCACTGAAGGAGGACGCCATGGATGGAGACCCAAGCCACGGCGTGCAACTAAGCCTGCTCAGCGGATTCGTGCCCAAGGAACGGGTGCCCGACCCGCACAGCGGCGTGGTGCTGGCGCCCCAGTTGCCGGTGGCCCAGGTGATCATTGACTCACCCCTGCCGCACCTGGATCGGATCTTTGACTACTCAGTGCCCCTGGAGCTGGACGCCAGCGCCCAGGCGGGGGTGCGGGTTCGGGTGAAGTTCTCCGGCCAAGACCTCAACGGCTTCCTGGTGGCCCGGGTGGCCGAGTCGGAGAGCGAACGGCTGGTGCCCCTGAGCCGGGTGTATTCGGCTGTTCAGGTACTGACGCCCGCCGTGCTGGAGCTGGCCCACAAGGTGGCTGCACGCTATTGCGGCACGCTGGCGGATGTGTTGCGTGTTGCCATCCCGCCGCGTGTTGCCAGTCTTGAAAAGATCTACCTGGCCAGGGACAGTGAGTCGGCCAGTGGCGCGCTGGAGCCGGTGCCGGCGGCCCACCCGGGACAGTTCTTGTTCGCCGACTACTCCCATGCCGAGGATTTCCTGACGCAATTGGCCATGGGTGCAACGCCCAAGGCGGTGTTGGGTGCGCTGACAGGTTTTGGTGACCACTCCTGGCAGCATCAGCTGGCCCAGGCCGTGGCGTACTGCCAGCTCTCGGGCCGCGGAGCCATTGTGGTGGTCCCGGATCTGCGTGACCTGGACTTGTTGGAGCGTGCCTTCGCCGCCGTTTTGCCGGCGGACAGTTTTGTGAAGCTGACGGCCGACGACGGTCCAAGCCTGCGCTACGCCAACTTCCTGCGCGTGCTTTCCGGGGATGTGAAGATTGTCATTGGCACCCGCTCGGCCGCCTACGCCCCCGTCGCCGAGCTGGGCCTGGTGTGCTGCTGGGACGACGGCGACGAGCTGCACGTTGAGCGCCGGGCCCCCTACCAGCACAGCCGTGACGTGCTGTTGCTGCGTTCGGAAGTTGAGGGTACAGCCGTGCTGATGGCCGGGCACAGCCGCAGCAGCGAGTCCCAACGCCTGGTGGCCACCGGGTGGGCCCAGGAGCTCATGGCGGGGCGGCCCACTGTGCGCACGTCCACGGCCAGGGTCATCAGCACCTCCGACTCCTACGAGCAGGAACGGGACCCCGCAGCGGCCATGGCCCGCCTGCCGCACAGGGCCTGGGAAACGGCCAAGGCTGCCCTGATGTTTGGTCCGGTGCTGGTGCAGGTTGCGCGCACGGGCTATGCCCCGGCCCTGGCTTGTCAGCGCTGCCGCGAGGTGGCCCGCTGCCGACACTGCACCGGACCGTTGATGCAATCGCGGGCCGCGGGTTCCGCCTCGGTGATGGTCACGTGCAAGTGGTGCGGCCAGGCTGAGACGGCGTTTAGTTGCAGCACGTGCGGAAACCACGAGTTGCGCGCCATTACCGTCGGTGCCCTGCGCACAGCGGAGGAGTTGGGCCGGGCGTTCCCCTCGGTGCCCGTCATTTCCTCCTCGGGGGAGAACATCAAGGCCACCGTCCCCGACAAACCAGCCATTGTGGTGGCCACCATCGGGGCGGAACCTGTGGCACCACACGGCTACTCGGCGGCCCTGCTGCTGGATGGTGATTCCATGCTGCGCCGGGAATCCCTCCGGGCGGGGGAGGAGACACTGCGACGCTGGATGAACGCCGCGGCGCTGGTCCGTCCGGCCAGGGACGGCGGGATTGTTGTGGTCACCGCCGAGGACTCGGTTGAGGTGGCCGCCTTGGTGCGCTGGGACCCGGCCGGCCATGCCGAACGTGAATTCGCGCTACGGCATGAACTGGGGCTGCCCCCGGCCATGCGCCTTGCCTCACTGACGGGAAGCGAAAAAGATGTCCAGGCGTTCCAGGCAGCCCTGAAACTGCCGGAGACCGTCCGCAGCATTGGCCCGGCGCCTGTCGCAACAGGCAGGGCAGGGGCCCCCGGCGAAGAAGCCCCCGACTACAGGACAATCCTGTTGTTTCCGTACTCCCTGGCTGCTGCCGTCACGGCCGATATGCGGGCCTTGAAGGCGGCCAACGCCGCGCGCAGGGTTGGCCAGGCCGTCCAGGTGCGCTGCGACGGCCTGGACGTTCTGTAGCGCTGCCCTGGTGTTCTGGTGGTGGAGCTTGCGCCCCGGGCGGAGCGGCTGCCGCGGTGCGGCCGGGCCCTTGGCGAGGACCATGCTTAATCGTATATATATACGTGAACCTATTGCGTTAAAGTAACGGTAAGAGTATTCTGAAGGTATGAGCATTCCGGTGATTGTCCCCGGAGACCGGGGCGGTGAAGCCACACAGGATGTGGCCCGGCTGCTGGCTGGAATTACCCTTCCTCCCATTGAATCCTTTGGCCCTGACAATGCCGCACTGGCGGGACTTCCGGCTTTTATTCCGGCACCTGCACCAGATCCGGAACCGCCGTCCAGGCTCAGTGTCGCCCGGGGCGTGTATGACTCCGCCATCCAGGCCTTGGCGGTCTTGAAACGCCTGGAGGATGCCACTGCTGCGTGCAAGGCGGCCCTGGTGGCCAGGTTGCTGGGCGCAGCCCATGTGGAGGCGACCACGGTGGTGTTGGACCGGTGGCAGTCCGGGGTTGCCATCACCAGTGCCTGCGCGGACATAGCCCTGACACTGTGCATTCCCGAACGCACCGCCGCGGCCTTGGCCCACCATTCCACCGAGCTCGTCAACCACCCCGGCACCATGGCGGCACTGGCGACGGGGGAGCTCTCGTTCCGGCATGCGGGCATCATCATCGACGAGGGTCAAACCTTGGCGGAGACACCGGGCATCCTTCCCACGGACTTGGCAGCATTCGAGGCACGGCTGTTGGCTCTGGCACCGGGCACCACGGTGTCAGGGTTTGCCGCCAAGGCCCGGCGCGCTCGGGAATCCACCCACCCCGAGACGCTGACAACCCGTACCAAGCAGGCGTATGCCCAACGGGCCATGACTCTGGAACCAGGCAGGGACGGCATGTCGTGGCTGACCCTGCACCTGCCCGCTGTGGCAGCGGAAGGGATCTGGGTCGACTGCACCCGCACAGCCCGCGCCATCAAAGGCCAGGCTCGCAGCGAAGAACACGCCACAGGACAGGACGCCGCAGCAGGAATGGGCTCCGGGGAGTACCGGACACTGACCCAGCTGCGCATCGACGTCGCCGCTGCGCTGCTGCTGAACCAACACCCACTTGGCAACAAATCCTCCACCAACAAGGCCGGCGACACCAGCTTCAGCACCTCAACCGCCCCTACCGGCACTACCGCCACTGACCACCGCTCCGCCACGGGCACGGGCGGGGTTGCCCGCAGCAATCATGACTCCGGCACAGGCCGGACTAGTGCTGGCGGTGTCGGTGATGTCCCGTTTGGCGGCAAGTCTGCATTTGGAGTCACCTTGTTTGACCAAGAGCCAGTCTGGGCCCACCGGGACCCCAAGCAGCCGGTGGGCCGCTATACCAACCCGGATCCCACCCCGGCCATGCGGGGAAGCAGCAACGGCGCGGGCAGGATTCCCGCCCTTGAAGCAATCCCCTCCGCCGGCCTGGCATCGGGCATAGTTCCCGAGCCTGCCCCCGGGGCGGAATCGCTGCTCGGGGTGGTGTGTGACGGTGGCAGCCTCTCCTTCACCCCGGAGAAATCCGCTCCGGAGAACTTCTCAGGGGACAGTGTCATGGAGGGTGACGTTGCAGCGGATGAAGCAATTTTCGGGGAGCTGCTAGGGGATGGATCGGGCTATGTTGGTGGCGTGGTTGACGGTCTCCGGGAAGATCCAGACCGCGAATATCGGGAGCAGCTCGATGCCATCCGGGCGCACAAGGTGATCACTGATCCACCCATGCCCGAAGCCACCATTCTGCTCACGGTGCCGTTTCTGGGGGCACTGGACATCACCGATGAACCCGCCGAGCTCGTTGGCAGCAGCGCCAGTGCCGGGCCCGTACCGGAAGGCATTGCCCGGAAGCTTCTGGCCGGGGCCGGGACCTTCCTGCGAGTGTTGACGGACCCGGTCAGCGGCGAACCCTTGGGGTTGAACCCGGAGCGGTACAGGATGCGGGAGAGCGAAAAAGCCGTTCTGCGCGCCTTGGCGCAGGGCTGCTACTACCCAAACTGCACCAACCCTGTCATGGACACCGACACGGACCACCTCACTGCGTGGGAGCGGGGCGGGGCAACCACGCCTGAGAATATGCGTCCGGCGTGCAAACGCCACCACCTGCTCAAACACTTCAAGGATGACAAAGACATGCACGGGAATTACCGCACCGACCAGGACCCAGACCGCCACCAGATCCGGCTGCGCGGCTGGACACCCCTGCCCCAACAGGACGGCCGGATCGGGTGGATCTCACCGTCGGGGCGGTACCACCGCCCCCAACACCGAGAACCGCGACGCCCGGCCTACCCCAAATCGCTCAAGAAACGCCTCGAAAAAGCACTCAACCACGACGGGCCTGACTTCGCCGCCGTCGCGCCCAGCCCGTTGGAGCAACTTATTCTCAAGTACCAGCAGAAACACCCCAGCTGACCCTCAGCCCTCCCGGCCCCTGCGTTGAGCTCGGCGGCCAACAGGGCTCCCGGCTACCCATCCAGACAAAGCCAGATACCCTGAGCCCGGGGGTGCGCCCCTGAGTCGTATTTGGGGGGTTTACCTCATAGCCCGCTGCGGGTGGGCCACGTAGCGTTGATCTCATGAGTAAGCACAGCACCATTGCCCCGGGACCTCGTTTGACTGATGGAACACGACAGTGCCTTGTGGCCGGTGGTTCTTGTGGGTGACATCAACGCCCTCGCTGGCACTGTGACAGATCTCGTGCTGGCTGCTGCCGGGCAGCCATGGATCTATCTGGTGGTTGTTCTGGGCTGCATCATTGACGGGATCTTCCCGCCCTTCCCCAGTGAGGCGATTGTGGTGGGGCTCGCTTCCTTGACGATCACCCCGGGCGGGCCGGCACCGTGGCTGTTATTGCCGGCGGCAATTCTTGGAGCATTCATTGGCGATAACATTGCCTACTCCATCGGCCGGCGTGTGGGGACCCAACGCTTCAGCTGGATGCGGACACCCCTCATGGTGCGCTCCTTTGACCGGGTGGGCCAAGAACTTCAGCAACGCGCCGTGTCCTTCATCCTCGTGGCCCGGTTCCTGCCCGTCGTCCGGGTTGCTGTCAATCTCACCGCCGGTGCCACCGGTTATTCCAGGAAAGGCTTTATGGCCATAACAGCCGCCTCCGCCAGCCTCTGGGCAAGCTATTCACTGGGCATTGGTGTCCTTGCCGGGACGTGGTTCCGGCAGAACCCGCTGCTGGGACTCATCGTGGCTGTTGCCCTGGCGGCCGTGCTGGGAATCGTCGCAGATTCCGTGGCTGGACTCATTCGGCGCAGGGCACGGCAGGTGAGGGCACGGCGCGGGAGCACTTCGCTGACCGGCCCGGCAGCTGAGTCCGCCACCGTGCAGCCTGCAGCGCAGGGCGAGCTCGTCAGCCGCTAACCCCTCGTCGAACGGGCAGTTGATGCCGATGTTTCCCCGGAACATCGGCATCAACTGCCCGTTCGACGAGCGCGGGGCAGAATTAGGGCCGCAGCTCCTGGGCAATGGCCAGCAGTTCCTTGGCCGAGACGTCCCAGCTGAACGTTGCTGCCTGGGCCACCGAGGCGATGGAACTGGCCGCCCACTTCTCGTGAGAGTCCAGGGACCGGACAGCAGCGGCAAAGGCCGCCGGCGCATCGGCCGGCACATAGTGCGCAGCAGTGCCGCCCACTTCACGGAAAATCTCGGTGTCGGCCACCACCACAGGTGTCCCCAGTGCCATGGCCTCCACCAGCGGCAGTCCATAACCCTCGGCCTTGCTCAGGGTCACCAGCGCCGTGGCGCGCATGAGCAGCGCATCGTAGTCGGCATCGGTGACGCCGTTGTGGAACACCACTGTGGCACCGGAGGGGACCAGGGCCAACAGTTCGGCCCGGCGTTCGGGGGTGATGCGGCTGAGCAGGTTCAGCGTAAAGTCGGGCAGTTCGGCCATGCCGCGGATCAACGTCTCCACGTTCTTGTACGGCATGAACGAGCCCATGTACGCGAGCGACTTCTCCGGAGCCACGGCAGGATCGCGCGGCGTCCGTTCACCCTGGGGTGCGTTGCCAACGATCCGGACGGGCCGTTTGGTGAGCCGGTGCTTGGTCATCAACGCCAAGGTGGTCTGGCTAATGGTTGCCACCACGTTGGCGCGGTTGAGTAGCACCCGTTGTGGCCAATACGCCTTGTGATACAGGCGCCACAACACCCGCACGGGTGCCGGGAGGAAGCCGGGAGGGGCGGGGTGCTCGTAGTAAATGAGGTCGTGCAGGGTCAGCACCAGCGGGTATTTGCGTCCCCAACTGCCCATGGTTTGCATGGGGCAAAACACCAGGTCGGCGTCGAGCTTGTTCACGTGCCTGGCCACAAGGAGTTCCAGGGGTGACAGCGGCGAGTTGATCTTCACCCACGGCAGCTCGGGCAGGAGTGCCAGCTGGCGTTCGTCGTGAATGAGCATGGTCACGTCCGCGTACGGTGCGACGGCGGCCATGAGACTTGCGCCGTAGCGGCTGATGCCGTCGTGGTGGTCCATTCTGGTGAAACGGGCGTCCATGACGATCTTTGGCTTGCTCACGGGGCGGGGTGCCTTTCCAGGAAATCGGTGATGGCAGCGGCTGCCGGCTCGGGTGTTTCGTAGTGGATCAGGTGGCCCACATTCTCAATGACCACCAATTCGCCCTGTGGCAGGAGTTCGGCGAGCTTGTGCTGGTGCGGCAGCGTGGCAATCTCATCCTGCGCGCCGGCAATCAAGAGGGTGGGCAGGCGCAGTTCGGCCGCCACTTCACGCACTGTTCCGCTGACCGAGGCCCGGAACGATTCCAGCAACATGTCCCGGTTGGCAAAGCCGCTGAAATAGGCGTAGTGCTGGCCATGAATGAACGCCAGCAACTCCTTGTCCCGGGTCTTGGCCATGGTCACGCTCATGATGTGGACAATCAATTTGCTGCGCAGCAAGGCGTTGCCCGGGGCTGCCGGCAGTTTGGCCGACGCCCAGTAATAAAAGACCGCAAGCTTTGTCATGATGCCCTTGGGCCCCTCCAAGGCGGGGGACGCAATGGGGTTGACCAGGATGAGCGGGTAGATGCGGCCCGGGTGGTTTGCCACAAAATGGCTGACCACAATGGATCCGAAGGAGTGCCCCAACAGTACGGTGTCAGGACCCAGCTGCAGGGCTGTCAGGAAATCGTTCAGAAACTCGCCGTAGCCGGCAATGTCATGGCCGCGCCCGGCCGATTCGCCGGCGGCAAAGGCGGGGGAGGCGCCAAATCCTGGCAGGTCGGCCATGATGACGCGGTGGTCCGCCAGCAACTCAACCACCCGCTCCAGGCCGTGGTGGTCACCACGGAACCCGTGCACCATGACAATGGTGCGCGCCGCCGTCGCCGAGTGCGCGGCAGCATACTCCCAGAAGTGCACAGGGGTGCCCGCCACCTCAACGATGTGGGCGCTCTCCCGGTCGGCCAGGTTCACAGCGACACGTGAGGAAACCGGCGTCGTACTTCTCTTCACGGCCATTCCTAGTTCACCTGCAAGGGGTCGGAACCGGAGCGCTGGCCGCTCTCCAGGGCGGCGATGCGCGCCATGTCCGGCTCGCTCAAGCTGAAGTCAAAAACGTGCAGGTTCTCCCGGAGTCGCCGGGCGGAACTAGCTTTGGGGATCACCAAGTGCCCCGACTGGACGTGCCAGCGCAGCACGATTTGCGCCACAGTGCGGGCGTGCGCGGTGGCCAACTCGGCCAGCACAGGATCATCGAGGATGGCGCCGCGGGCCAGGGGGCTCCAGGCCTGGGTGGCGATGCCCAACTCGGCGTGCAGGGCGCGCAGCTCGGTTTGCGGCAGCCGCGGGTGGAGCTCCACCTGATTCACGGCGGGAACCACCTGGCACGCATCCAGAAGCTGCTCTAGATGCTCGGCCTCGAAGTTGCTCACGCCAATGGCCCGCACGCGTCCTTGCTGGTACAACGACTCAAGCGCCTTGTACGTGGGGATGAAAAGCTGACGCTCCGGGCACGGCCAGTGGATCAGGAACATGTCAAGGTAGTCCAGGCCCAGGCGGTCCATGGTGGCGTCAAAGGCGGCAAGGGTGGCATCGTAGCCCTGCTCGGTATTCCAGACCTTGGAGGTGACAAAGAGCTCCTCGCGCGGGGTTCCGGCGGCAACGGCGCCGGCGATGGCCGCACCAACACCCTCCTCATTGCCGTAGAGGGCTGCCGTGTCCACAGTCCTGTACCCGGTATCTAGTGCGGTGGCGACCAGGTCCACACAGTCATCGGCCGGGACCTTATAGACGCCGTAGCCAAGAACGTCGATGCTGACACCATTATTAAGAGTGTATTTGGGGGAGCGATGCATAGCTACGACTTTACCCATTGCTGGCCCCTGACGGCGCATTGCCGCACTGTTTACAGGCCGTCCAAACCATGAAGGAAGCCAAAGATGGGGTCCGAGGACGGGCTGCTTTGCTCCACCAGCTCGCGCGCTGTTGTCTCATCTAAAATCAAGTCGGTGACCAGCCCGGCGGCGAGGGCGCCACGCAGTCCGGTGATTTTCTTGGGGCCCGAGACCACACAGATTCGACGCCGGACAGTGCGCAGGCTCTCCAGGCTGGGTCCGCTGGAACGGTCATTGAGCACAATGCCGGCATCGCTGCCATCGGAGCGGAAGAAGACGGTGGCCACATCCCCAGCGACCCCGCTGGCATCGAGGGCGTCAAGGTCGGTGGTGTCCAGGTAACCGCCGGAATAGACGTGGCTGGTGATTTCAGCATCCATGGACCCCACCCCAAAGATGGCGATGGTCATGCGCTCCTGAAGATCTAGAATGCGCCGGACGCTGCGCTCCTGCCACATCAGCTTCTTCGTTTCAGCATGGTCAAAGAAGGCCGGGACGGGGAACTGCTCCACTTTGGCCCCATAGGCGGTGCCAAAGCGACGGATGATCTCCGAGGCGTAGGTGATGCCCGAGGTTTGGGTGTTGCCCGCCCCGTTGAGCTGCACAATGGTGGTGCCGTGGGTGGTCTTGCGGGTGAGGTGGCGGCTGACAGTGCTCACGGTCGATCCCCACGCCACACCAATGACGGCATTGGAGCCCACCAAGGGGCCGATGGTGCGTGCGGCCTGCATGCTGACCCGTTCGAGCACCTCCACCTCACTGAGCATGTCGGAGACGGGAACCACATGAACGTCCACCTTGTGCCGGGTGCGGATGACGCGTTCCAGCTCCGGCGCCCTGTCCGAGGGGGTCTTGATTTGGATCTGGACTAAACCACTTTCCCGGGCAGAGGACAGGAGCCTGGAGACGGTGGAACGGGAGGTGCGCAATTCACGAGCAATGGCGTCCATTGTCTGGTCCTGCAAGTAGTACATTTGTGCAGCTCGGAGCGTATCTTGCTGCCGCGTTCTCTTGGAAGGCATGGGAAGTCAGCCCTTTCTGCACGTTCGTGCAACACTGTTGACTATATTTTCCATCTGTTCAAACAATAATGGGAATAGGCGCGTAATGCGCAAACCAACAGGACTCGAATGAGGTCGATGTGAGAATCCTAGGCAACGCTGGCAAGAACGAAGAGTCACAGGAGGTGCACCCGGTGGTGCGCAGCCAGGTTGAGGCTTTGCGGGAGCGTCCGCGCGCCAGTGTGTTGATTATTGGTGGCGGCATCAACGGTGTTGGCACTTTCCGTGATCTTGCGCTGCAGGGTGTGGATGTGGCGTTGGTGGAGCGCGGAGACTACTGCCAGGGCGCCTCCGGTGCCTCCTCTCACATGATCCATGGCGGCATCCGCTACCTGGAGAATGGCGAGTTCCGCCTGGTCAAGGAATCGGTGATGGAGCGCAATGGTCTGCTTAAGATCGCCCCCCATTACGTGAAGCCGTTGCAGACAACCATCCCCATCTTCAGCACCTTCTCCGGCATTCTCAGCGCCCCCATGCGTTTCTTGACGCACAAGCAAGGCAAGCCCCAGGAGCGTGGCGCCTTCTTGATCAAGGTTGGCCTGTCACTCTACGATGCGTTCTCCCGCGACGGCGGGACAGTTCCGCGCCACGATTTCAAGGGTCGCAAGAAGGCCCTGGCCGAGCTTCCGCAGCTGCACCCGGGCATTAAGTACGCAGCCACCTACTACGACGCCTCGGTGCACAATCCTGAGCGGCTGACCCTGGATGTCCTCCAGGATGGTGAAAAGGCCGGCCTGAGTGCGGCCGGGAATTCCAACGCCCGGGCCACCAACTACTTGGCTGTCACGGCTGTCAAGGACGACGGCGTCGAGCTCACCGACCAGCTCACCGGCGAATCCTTCACCTTCAACGCCGACGTCATCGTCAACACCACCGGTGCCTGGGTTGATATGACCAACGCCGATCTGGGTGCAGCCACACGTTTCATGGGCGGCACCAAGGGTTCACACATTGTGCTGGACCATCCGGGCCTGTTGGCAGCCTGCAACGGCCGCGAGATCTTCTTCGAACACACCGATGGCCGCATCGTCTTGATCTACCCCATGGGCGACAGGGTCTTGGTGGGCACCACCGACGTCAACGCTGACATGACAGCGGACGCTGTCTGCACCGAGGAAGAGATCGACTACTTCTTCGACCTGGTGGGTCACGTGTTCCCCAATGTTCTGGTCACCAGGGAAGACATTGTGTACAGCTTTGCCGGTGTACGCCCCCTGCCCCGCCATGACGAGACGGCCCCCGGCTTTGTCTCCCGCGACTACCGCATTGAACGCGCCGACCGCACCATCGCAGGATCCGCTGTGCCGGTGCTGAGCCTTGTGGGCGGCAAGTGGACCACGTTCCGGGCCTTGTCCGAGCACATGAGCAACGACGTCCTGACCCTTCTGGGGAAGAGCCGGAAGGTCAGTACAGCGAAACTGCCCATCGGTGGCGGTGCGAACTTCCCGGCCAACGACACAGCCGTCGAGGCGTGGATTGCGGCCCACACCAGCGAATCAGTTGACGCCGCCCGGGTGGGGGTGCTGCTGACTCGTTACGGCACGCGCGCCGAAGATGTTCTGAGCTACCTCAACGCAGGTGTTGATACGGTGTTCGACTCCACCCGCGAACTGAGCAGCCGCGAGGTGGCCTTCATGGTGGAGAACGAACAGATCGGCCACCTGATCGATGTCATGATTCGCCGGACATCGCTGGCCTTCCGCGGTTTGGTCACCAGTGAACTGCTGGCCGAGACGGCGCAGGCGCTGGCCGGCCCACTGGGTTGGGACGGCGCCACTGTGGCCGCCGAAATCAGCCACAGTATTGAGATTCTGGCCCGTTTCCACGGTGTCCAGGTACAAAGCTTGATTGCCTAAGCCCCCCGGGGGCAAAGGGGGCTCAAGAGGGTCACACACAGGTGTAGACCTTTTAATGAATTACCAACCAATAGGAGTCAAAGATGTCTCTTGGAATTGTTTTCCTGTCTGAAGTGATGGGAACCATGATGCTGACCCTGCTGGGTTGTGGCGTTGTGGCAAACGTGGCCTTGAAGGGTAATAAGGGCAGCGGTGGCGGTTTTTTCATGGTCAACTGGGGCTGGGGCCTGGCCGTCATGGCCGGTGTCTTTGTAGCCGCCAAATCCGGTGCCCATTTGAACCCGGCAGTAACTGTCGGCCTGCTGGCCAATGGAAATGCCGAATACGCTCCGGGCGTGGCCGTGAGCTTCGCCTCGACCATGACGTACTTTGGTGCTGAAATGCTCGGTGCGTTCATTGGTGCCATTGTGTGCTGGTTGGCCTACAAGCAGCACTTCGACGGTGAGCCGGATGCTGCAACGAAACTTGCTGTCTTCTCCACCGGACCAGCCATCCGCAGTTACGGCTGGAATGTTGTCACCGAGATCATCGGCACGTTTGTCCTGGTCTTCGTGATCCTGCACTTCGGTGGCGGTGTTGCCGGACTTGGTCCGCTGCCGGTAGCCCTTCTGGTTGTCGGTATTGGCGCATCCCTCGGTGGTCCCACGGGCTACGCCATCAACCCTGCTCGTGACCTTGGCCCGCGCATCGCCCACGCTCTGCTGCCCATCAAGGGCAAGGGTTCCAGTGACTGGAGCTACGCCTGGGTTCCTGTTGTTGGCCCGTTGATTGGTGGCGCACTGGGTGGCTTGATGACCCGGTGGTTGCCTGACCTGCTGGCCGCCGTCTCCTAACCCCACGTACTTGTGCTCGAATGCTCTAACAAAAGGAAACAATGATGTCTCAATATGTAATTGCCATTGATCAAGGAACCACCAGCAGCCGGGCGATCGTTTTCGATCACGACGGCAACATCGTCTCCACCGGTCAGCTCGAACACGAGCAGATCCTGCCCAAGGCAGGGTGGGTGGAGCACAACGCCGCAGAGATCTGGAACAACACCCGTGAGGTAATTGGTACGGCACTGGCCCAGGCCAACCTGACGCGCCACGACATTGTCGGCGTGGGCATCACCAATCAGCGTGAGACGGCGGTTGTCTGGGACAAGAACACCGGCGTGCCGGTCTACAACGCCATCGTGTGGCAGGACACCCGCACGCAGGGCATTGTCGATGAGCTTGCAGCGGACGGCGGAGTTGAGCGTTTCAAGGCCAAGGTTGGGCTTCCCCTGGCCACCTACTTCTCCGGCACCAAGATCAAGTGGATCCTTGACAATGTTGAGGGGGCCCGTGCCCGCGCCGAGGCAGGGGACCTCCTCTTTGGCAACACCGACAGCTGGGTCACCTGGAACCTGACGGGCGGCCCGGACGGTGGCGTGCACATCACCGACGTCACCAACGCCTCGCGCACCATGTTCATGGACCTGGAAACCTTGGCGTGGGACGATGAGATTCTGGCCACCTTTGGTGTCCCGAAGTCGATGATGCCGGCCATCAAGTCCTCATCCGAGGTGTACGGGCACGTGCACAGCAGCCAGTTGCTGCGCGAAGTTCCTGTCGCCGGTATCCTGGGCGACCAGCAGGCGGCAACGTTTGGTCAGGCAGCGTTCAAGCAGGGCGAGGCCAAGAACACTTACGGCACCGGTTGCTTCTTGATCTTCAACACGGGCGAGGAAATTGTCCACTCGAAGAACGGCCTGCTGACAACCGTTGGTTACAAGCTTGGCGACGCCGCCCCGCATTACGCCCTTGAGGGTGCCATTGCCGTCACTGGCTCCTTGATCCAGTGGCTGCGCGACAACCTCGGCATGATCAACTCGGCCCCCGAAGTTGAGACGTTGGCTGCTGCCGTGGAGAACAATGGCGGGGTTTACATCGTCCCGGCGTTCTCGGGTCTCTTCGCCCCGTACTGGCGTCCCGACGCCCGCGGTGCCATTGTGGGTCTGACCCGCTTTGTGAACAAGCATCACATTGCCCGTGCCGCGCTGGAGGCAACAGCCTTCCAGACCCGCGAGGTCCTTGACGCGGTCAACGCCGATTCTGGCGTGGATTTGACCGAGTTGAAGGTCGACGGCGGAATGGTCGCCAACGACGCCCTCATGCAATTCCAGGCTGACATTCTGGGCGTGCCGGTGATTCGTCCCAAGGTCACCGAGACCACGGCACTGGGCGCAGCATATGCGGCCGGCCTGGCCGTGGGCTTCTGGAACGGCTTGGGCGAGTTGTCATCGAACTGGGCCGAGGACAAGCGGTGGGAGCCGAACATGGATCCGGCCGAGCGTGACCGCCAGATGCGCCTGTGGAAGAAGGCCGTGACCAAGTCCATGGACTGGGTTGACGAGGACGTTCTCTAACAGCACGTGAGTGACGACGGCGGGGCCCCACCCAGGTGGGCGCCCCGCCGTCGTGGTTTCACTGCGCCGCCTCCGTGCAATTGCGGCAACGTGGTAGGAAACCCTGTAAGTGAGATAATGTACAGGGGTGCATACAAACCTTCTCCTTAGCTAGCCGCATCCCATCGATGCGGTAAGCCCCTTGCCATGTCGAGGGGCTTTTGTGTGTAAAGAGCCAGAGGGTGCAATAGGGCCAATGATGAATGAAAAGGCAGGGTACGTGAGCGTGCAGTCCCAGACTGAAGAAAACAGCGAAGAGGGCATCTACAATTTCGCCGCGATGGAAGCCAAATGGCCGGCCGTCTGGGACGATCTAAAAGTCTTTACCCCCCTCGACGACGGTTCCAAGGAACGCCGCTACGTTCTGGACATGTTCCCGTACCCCTCCGGGGACCTTCACATGGGCCACGCCGAGGCGTTTGCCATGGGCGATGTTGTGTCCCGCTACTGGCGCCAGCTCGGCTACGACGTGCTGCACCCGATCGGCTGGGATTCCTTTGGCCTGCCCGCCGAAAACGCGGCCATCAAGCGCAACGCCCACCCCAGCGAGTGGACGTACGCCAACATTGACACCCAGGCGGAGTCGTTCAAGCGCTACGCCATCTCCGTGGACTGGTCCCGCCGCTTGCAAACCTCCGACCCCGAGTACTACCGGTGGACGCAGTGGCTGTTCAAGCGCTTCCATGAGCGCGGGTTGGCGTACAGGAAGAATTCCCCAGTCAACTGGTGCCCCACGGACCAGACGGTGCTGGCCAACGAACAGGTTGTCAACGGCGCCTGCGAACGGTGCGGCACCATTGTCACCAAGAAGTCCCTGAACCAGTGGTACTTCAAGATCACCGACTACGCAGACCGCCTGCTGGACGACATGGACGCGTTGAAGGGACACTGGCCCGACCGCGTGCTGGCCATGCAAAAGAACTGGATCGGTCGTTCCGAGGGCGCCCACGTCTCCTTCGTGATCGAGGAAGCCGGCAGCGAAAAGCCGGCGCAGGAACTGACAGTCTTCACCACCCGCCCCGACACGCTCTACGGCGCAACGTTCTTCGTGGTGGCAGCGGATGCGCCGCTGGCCCTGGACCTGGTCACGGGCGAGCACGCCGAGGCGCTGAGCGAATACCGCGAGCAAGTCAAGGCGCTCAGCGACATTGAACGCCAGTCCACCGAACGCCCCAAGTCGGGTGTGTTCACGGGTCGCTACGCCATCAACCCACTCACGGGTGAAAAGCTGCCCGTATGGGCCGCCGACTACGTGCTGGCCGACTACGGCACCGGTGCCATCATGGCCGTGCCTGCCCACGATCAGCGCGACCTCGACTTCGCCAAGGCCTTTGACCTGCCCGTCCGCGCCGTCCTGGACACCGGCATGGAGGACCCCGCCGAAACCGGCACGGCCAGCACCGGCGAGGGCACCTTGATCAACTCCGGCGATCTCAACGGCCTGTCCAAGGCTGAGGGCATCCCGGCGGCCATTGACATGCTCGAGAAGCTGGGCACTGGCAAGAAGTTCATCAACTTCCGCCTGCGCGACTGGTTGCTGTCCCGCCAGCGTTTCTGGGGCACCCCCATCCCCATCATTCACTGTGCCGAGTGTGGCGAAGTGCCGGTGCCCGATGACCAGCTGCCGGTGCGCCTGCCGGACAACCTGCGCGGCGAGGACCTGTCCCCGAAGGGCACGTCCCCCCTGGCGGCAGCTGCCGACTGGGTCAACGTGGACTGCCCGAACTGTGGCGGGGCCGCCAAGCGCGACACCGACACCATGGACACGTTTGTTGACTCGTCCTGGTACTTTTTGCGTTTCGCCTCACCGGACTACACCGAGGGCCCCTTTGACCCGGCCAAGATCAACGACTGGATGCCTGTTGGCCAGTACGTGGGCGGCGTGGAGCACGCCATCTTGCACCTGCTGTACGCGCGCTTCTTCACCAAGGTCATCCACGACATGGGCATGCTGGAGGCCACCGAACCCTTCAGCGCACTGCTGAACCAGGGCCAGGTGCTCAATGGCGGCAAGGCCATGAGCAAGTCCCTGGGCAACGGCGTCGACTTGGGCCAGCAGCTGGACAAGTTCGGCGTTGACGCGGTGCGTCTGACCATGGTCTTTGCCGGCCCGCCCGAGGACGACGTCGACTGGGCGGATGTTTCGCCGTCGGGCTCGGCCAAATTCCTGGCCCGTGCCTGGCGCTTGGCGCGGGACGTTGCCAGCGAGCCCGGCACCGACCCGTTATCCGGGGCCGCCGCGCTGCGTTCGCTGACCCACCGCACAGTCCATGACGCCAAGGCCCTGTTGGCAGGCCACAAGTTCAACGTCGTGGTGGCCAAGCTCATGGAACTGGTCAACGCCACGCGCAAGGTCATCGACTCCGGCGCCGGCGCCACCGATCCGGCGGTTCGTGAGGCAGCGGAGGCTGTCGCCGTGGTGCTGAGCCTCTTTGCGCCCTACACGGCCGAGGACATGTGGAACACCCTGGGCCATCCGGCCTCGGTTGCCAATGCCGGGTTCCCCGCTGTGGACCAGGCCCTGCTGGTGGAGGCGAGCGTCACAGCCGTGGTGCAGGTCCAGGGCAAGGTCAAGGACCGTTTGGAGGTGTCCCCGGACATCACCGAGGAGGCCCTGCGTGAACTGGCCCTGGCCTCGGAGCCGGTGCTGAAAGCACTTGACGGCCGCGGCATCCGCACAGTGATCGTCCGTGCGCCTAAACTGGTGAATATTGTTCCTGCCTAGGCATGGGTGACACGCACGTTTATGCGGCTTGACGCATGAGCCGGCAGCGCCCTCCCCGCCCGGCGGGGAGGGCGCTTCTTTTTCAGAAAGGCGAGTCGGTGGTTCCTGACACAACAGCCGCGCGCACCTGGATTCGTCAACAGGTCCAGCGTCTGCGCCCCAAGACCGGGGCGGATGAGCCAGCACCGCAGCTGCCCAAGCCCAGGGTCGCCGTCGTCACCGATTCAGCCGCTGCGCTGCCCCCGGAGTGGGTCAGCTGGTTCGCACAGAGTCCGCAGCTGACAATTGTGCCCATGCCCGTCATCATTGGCGAGAACGTCTATGCCGACGACGACGCCGAGCTGGAGACCCATATTTCCCTGGCCCTGGTCGCGGGGACCAGTGTGAAAACCTCCAGGCCATCCCCTGGCCAGTTCGAGCGGGCCTACGGCAATGCTGCAAAGGCCGGATTCGACGCAGTGGTTTCGCTGCACATCTCCACGAAGCTTTCGGGGACATTCGACGCCGCACACCTTGCCGCGCAACGCGCAACAATCCCTGTGCACGTGCTCGATTCGGGCACAGTGGGCATGGGCCAGGGCATTGGGGTGCAGGCCGCCGTGGCCGCAGCGGTGGCGGGTGCCGACGCGGAAGCTGTCATGGCGGCCGCCCGTGCCGCCATCGCCGCAACAGATGTGTATTTTTATGTGCCGAGCCTTGAGCAACTGCGCCGCGGCGGACGCATCAGCCTTGCCTCCTCCTGGGTGGGCACTGTCCTGGACATCAAACCAATTCTTGGCATAAAGGATGGCTCGGTCGTGCCTTTGGAAAAGGTGCGCTCCGCGGCCAAGGCGGTTGCCCGGTTACAGGAGCTGGCAGCCCAGAACATCGCATCCCGCGGTGCGGCGAAGACGCAAATCAGCGTGCACCACTTCGGCAATGAGGACCAGGCCCGCGACGTCGACGCTGCCTTGCATCTGGCCTGCCCGGAATTGGGTGCCAGTGCCTTGACTAGATTGCCCGCTGTCTTGGCGGCCCACGCGGGCCTTGGGGTGCTGGTCATTGTTGTCGCTGACGCGCTTGTTCCCCCACAGGTGGGGCAGGAAGCCTAGTTCTCCACAAAACCACCCGGTGGTGTCTTGGCCCGTCCGCGACGGGCCTACCGTAGTTTCATGAGCGGTGTTGGTGGTGACTCGCAGTGGACTCCACAGGGGTCTGCCGGAGCATCGGTGCGCGGCCCGGGACCCGCTGCGCGAGGTCCGCGCTGGATCATTTCGCTGCGGGCCCTGGTGGTGGTGTTGGCCATGCTGGCAGCCGCCCTGGGGGTGCTCTGGCTCGAATCGGCCAACGTGCAAAGTGCTTCCGCGGAACTTGACGCGCAGGACGTGGGGAAAGTTACCGTACCGCCGTTGCCGGGCTCCGCCGCACCGCCGACCTCGGCCGCAGCGCCAGCCCCCGCCGCACCGCCGACCTCGGCCGCAGCGCCAGCCCCCGTGACCTCCGGCACAGGCCCCGCCAGCCAGGGCGGAGCCGCGACCAGCCCGGCAGCGGGGGGTTTGCTGGTGCATGTGGCGGGGGCTGTCAAGAACCCCGGCGTCTACCCCCTGCCAGCGGGCAGCAGAATCTTTCAGGCAGTGGCCGCGGCCGGGGGAGCCCTGCCCGCGGCCGAACTGCAGGCGCTCAACCTTGCGGCACAGATCAGCGACGGCGCACAGATTCTGGTCCCCACCAAGGGACAGCCGCCAGGCGCGGCCGCCACACCCAGCCCCGGAGGCGGACCGCCGGGCCAGACGCCGGCGGCGGGTGCGCTGATCAACCTCAACACGGCCAGTGCCGCGGACTTTGATACCTTGCCAGGCATTGGTCCTGTCCTCGCCGAGCGGATCGTGGCCTGGCGCACCGACCACGGGCCCTTTGCCTCCGTCGATGCCCTGGACGCGGTGTCCGGCATTGGGGCCAAGCTGTTGGCCAACATTCGAGACCTGGTGACGCTCTCGTGAGGCGGCACGCATGAAAGTGCGTGAGCCGCGGTGGGCTCGCTTTGCCAGGGCTGCCGTGGGTGAGCCGGGGCAGAGTGTGGCCACCTCGCGAAGGCAGCGCGGGCGCGAACGTATCCACGCCCTGCGCCGACGCCTTGCCCGGGCCCATGACGAGGTGGCCATCTCCCCGGCACACAGCCGGGCGGATCTTAGGCTGCTCCCGGCCGTGGCAGCCAGCTGGTTGGCGGCTGCCACGGCCATCACCGTGCCGGGCCCATGGGTTGTGGTGGCTGCGGCGCTGATGGCTGCCGGTGTGCTTGCCGGGGCCGCACTGCTGTGGCGCCGCAGTGCCAACCAGCGGGCGAGGCGACGGGGGAGGGCAGGCACGGGGCCGCGGCCCGGGGGAGGAGTCAAGGGTGTCGTGGCAGCCTCCGCGGCCACAGGGCTGCTCGCCACCGTCTGCGTCACGGCCGTGCTGATGACTGTCGGGCTGCGGCACGCTGCCGCGGCTTCCTCGGCCCTGGAACAGGCTGTAACCCGCGGCGAGGACCTGGCGCTCACAGTGGAGGTGAGCAGCGTGCCCAGGCGGCTGGAAGCCGGCCACGCGCCCGGACAACTGATCTTCGACGCCGACGTTGTACATGCCACGGGCAACGGTCGTGTGATGACAGGGCGGCTGCCCATTCGGGTGGTGGCGGCGTCAAGCTGGGGCCACGTGCGCCTCGGCGACAGGGTCTCCACCGCTGGCCGGATTGCCCCAAAAGATGCCCACGAGCGTGCGCGGGGTTTCCTACACCCGTCCACACCGCCCCTAAACGTGACACCGGTACGGTCAGGGACGCAAGCGGTGGTTGTGCCCATGCGCACGGCGTGGGTCGATTCCGTGACACGTGTGTGGCAGCCGCTTAACCCTGATACGGCAGGTCTCCTGCCCGGGATGGTGATGGGGGATCGCAGCGGCATGGAGGCAACCCTCAACGAGTCCATGAAGACAGTGGGGCTGACACATCTAACGGCCGTCTCTGGTGCCAATTGCACGCTGGTGTTGGCGTCGTTGACGTTGCTGGTGCGTTCACTGCGGGCACCACGAACGGTGGCGTTCCTTGCCGCCGGTGCGGGGCTGGTGGGTTTTGTTGTGCTGGTGGGGCCGGACCCCAGTGTGCTGCGTGCCGCTGTCATGGGGGCCATTGGGGCGTTGGCGATTGTAGGTGGCCGGCCCAGACGGGTTGGCGCCTTGCTCAGCGTGAGCATAGTGGGGTTGCTGCTGGTGGACCCGTGGCTGGCAGTGGACTATGCCTTCACCCTTTCGGTGCTGGCTACCTTGGGGATCCATCTGGTGGGGCGGCGTTGTGTGAGCTGGTTGGCTGTTTGGTGGCCCGTGTGGCTGGCCCAGGCGGTGGCGATACCGTTGGCGGCGCAACTACTCTGCGCCCCTGTCATTGTGTTACTGGCCCCACGGCTGACTCCCTACACCATTCCCGCCAATATGCTGGCAGCCCTGGTGGTGGCCTGGGTAACCACTGTGGGAACGTTCGGCCTGTGCGTTGCTGCCATGTTTTCGCCCGTAGCGTCCGTGTGCGCCTTCTTCAGTGGGCTGGGTGCATGGTGGGTGTCGGCCGTTGCCCGGTGGATGTCGGAACTGCCGGGCGCCAGTTTGCCCTGGCCGGCAGGGCTTGAAGGTGTTGTCTTGATGGCGGCCCTGAACGCCCTGACACTCGCTGCCTTGTTCGCCGTGGTGGAGCAGGATCGCGCCACGGTGGTCACCGTGCGTTTTCTGAAAACGCTCCCCCTCAGGTGGCGCGCGCATTTCGGTTTTGGCACTGTGGTGGTTCTTGCCGCCGGGGCCACAGCATGGTGGTGCGCGGCCGTCCTGAGGCTGTGAGCGCGGCCGCCGCTGGGTTGGGAAACACCAGCAGGGATGGCACAGTAGATGCTGTGAACATTGCATGGACAGGAAAGCAACAATGAGCCCGGCACCCAGGACAGGTCAACGGCCGACTGCGGGCGCCGACTGGCGTGATGTCCCGCTCGCCCCGGTGGTTTTGCTTTTTGGGCCGGAAGACTTCATTGCCAGCCGTGCAGTGGATGATCTCCGGGCTAAACTTCGGGCCCAGAACCCCGAACTGGAATTGACGTCCCTGGATGCCTCCCACTACACGGCCGGCGCGTTGGGCGTGGTGGCCAGCCCGTCACTGTTCAGCGAGCCCAAGCTCATCCAGGTCGCAGCCCTGGCCACCATGAACGATGACTTCCTGGTGGACGCCCTGGCCTACATTAAAGACCCGGCACCGGATGTGACACTTGTGCTCGTTCACGGCGGCGGCACGCGGGGCAAGAAACTGTTGGATGCGCTCAAAGCGCTGGGCGCTCCGCGCGTGGAGTGCCAGCCGCTGAAGAAGGACGCCGAAAAATCATCCTTTGTCAGTGCCGAGTTTTCCCGGGCCAAGCGCCGCATCGACGCCCAAGCCGTCCACGCCCTTGTGGCAGCTGTCGGGGCTAGCCTCTCCGAACTGGCCGCTGCCTGCTCGCAGCTGATAGCTGACACCACCGGGATGGTCAGCAGCGACGACGTCGACAAGTACTACAGTGGCCGGGTGGAGGCTACAGCCTTCCGCGTCGCCGATGCCGCACTGGCCGGCAACGCCCCGCTCGCCTTGTCCACGCTGCGCCACGCCCTTGCCACAGGAGTTGATCCGGTTCCCCTGGTGGCCGCGCTGGCCATGAAGGTCCGCCAGGTCGCCAAGGTGTTTTCCCTGCGCGGCAGCTCGGCCCAACTGGCCCGCGACTTGGGTATGTCACCGTGGCAGGTGGAAGCCGCCCGCCGCGATGCCGGGCATTGGAGTGGGGAGGCGCTGGTGCTGGCCATCAAGGTGCTGGCCGAGGCTGATGCCCAGGTCAAGGGCGCGGCAAAGGATCCTGTCTACGCCGTGGAGCGGGCCGTCATAGTCATTGCCACCTCGGCCAGGCGCTAAGCCGGGTCACGGGCGGCAGGACTTAAACACGTTGGGCCCCCACCAAAGGTGGGGGCCCAACGTTTGAGTTGCGAAGCAGATCAGCTTCTCTTAGAGGGCGTTAACCTTCTTGGAGATGGCTGACTTGCGGTTGGCAGCGTTGTTAGCGTGGATAACGCCCTTGCTGACAGCCTTGTCCAGCTTGCGGCCTGCATTCACCAATGCAACCGTAGCTGCATCCTTGTCGGCCTTGGCCACTGCCGTGTTTACTGCACGGATAGCGGTCTTCAGCTCGGACCGCACCGAGAGGTTGCGCTGACGCGCCTTCTCGTTGGTGAGGATGCGCTTCTTCTGAGACTTGATATTAGCCACGTTGTTATAACTCTCTTTTGATACGTAAATTCGGTCGTAGAGGGCGTAGCTTGACCGTTGACAGCGGCGTGGGGATGCTCGAATTGTGGTGAACGTCAGGCCAAGCTGTTGTACCCGCCGACCTGCACGGGCACACACTATTGAAAAGTTTATCAGATGCTGACCCGCAGGGTGGAGGGATCTACTTCCAGCCGTGTCGGCGCCGCAGCCCGGTGGCTACAGCGGCGAAGCGCTTGGCGTCGAGCACGGCACCTTCGCGGCGGAGGTCAGCCTCGGCCACCTGCAAAACCCGATCGAGCTTGACCTCGCTGGGTCGGCCCTGACGGTCCCAGGATCCGGTGCCAATGTCCACGTAGTCGTCGTCGCCTCGCCGGTCGTTGCTGTGGTCCTTGCTGGTGAGCATGAGTGCCAGCAGCCGCCGACCCGAACGGCCCACCACCAACACGGGCCTGTCCTTGCCCTGGCTGTAGTCCTCCTCATAGGGCACCCACGTCCACACAATCTCGCCCGGGTCGGCAGCGCCGTCGGGCTTGGGTGCGTAGCTTACGGTTGAGGTTCCGCTGAAATCGCCCGGGTAGGGCGCGTGCAGGCCCGCGGCGGGCGTGTTCGACGCCGGCCGCTGAGCCGGGCGTGAACCCGCCCTTGCGCCGGGCTTGCCAGCGGGCTTGCTGCCCGGGCGGGTGCGCGGGGGCGCCGACTTGCCGGGGTTGAAAAGGGCGCCGGCAATGGAGCGCAGAAGGCCAATGATGCGGTCGGTTGTTGAGGGCATGGCTCCTACACTAGCGAACAGGCTCGTGCGTTCTCATCTAGGCCCCCATTCGTGGGAGACTTGAAGGCAATGAGTGTTCGCCCGTTCTGGGGACGGACACACCCCCTGCACGGTGGCGGAGATTCCACAGCCATCCCTGCGTTCACGCAACAGTAAGGAACACTAGTGTCACCCATGGCCCGCACTGCTCCGGTGCCCGCCGCGACCGATCCGGCGATCATCAGGAACTTCTGCATCATCGCTCATATTGACCACGGGAAATCAACCCTGGCGGACCGGATGCTCCAGCTCACTGGAGTTGTCAAGCAGCGTGACATGAAAGCCCAGTACCTGGACCGGATGGATATTGAGCGTGAACGCGGTATCACCATCAAGTCCCAGGCGGTACGAATCCCCTGGGAAGTCGATGGCACGGCTTACTGCTTGAACATGATCGACACCCCGGGCCACGTTGACTTCACCTATGAGGTCTCCCGGTCGTTGGCCGCCTGTGAAGGTGCCATCCTGCTCGTGGATGCGGCCCAGGGCATTGAAGCCCAGACGCTGGCCAACCTGTACCTGGCCATGGAAAACAACCTCACCATCATCCCGGTGCTGAACAAGATTGACCTCCCGGCGGCGCAGCCGGAAAAGTATGCGCTGGAGCTGGCCAACCTGATCGGCGGCAAGCCCGAGGACGTCCTGATGGTCTCCGGCAAGACCGGCGTCGGCGTTGAAGAACTCTTGGACCAGATTGTCCGCGAGCTCCCGGCCCCTCAGGGCGATCCCAACGCCCCCGCCCGCGCCATGATCTTTGACTCCGTGTATGACACCTACCGCGGCGTAGTCACCTACGTCCGTGTCATTGACGGCAGCCTGAGCCCGCGCGAAAAAATTCAGATGATGTCCACCCGGGCCACCCACGAGCTGTTGGAAATTGGCGTCAGCGCCCCGGAACCCACTCCGTCCAAGGGTCTTGGCGTGGGTGAGGTTGGTTACCTGATCACGGGCGTGAAAGATGTGCGCCTGTCCAAGGTGGGCGACACCGTCACCACGTTCAACAAGCCCGCATCAGAGGCCCTGGCCGGTTACCACGACGCCAAGCCCATGGTTTTCTCCGGCCTGTACCCCATGGACGGTACGGACTACCCGGTGCTGCGTGACGCGCTGGAAAAGCTCATGCTCAATGACGCTGCCCTGATTTACGAACCTGAGACCTCCGCCGCACTGGGCTTTGGATTCCGGGTGGGCTTCCTTGGCCTGCTGCACCTGGAAATCACCCGTGAGCGCCTGGAACGCGAACACAACCTTGATTTGATCTCCACAGCCCCCAACGTGGAGTACGAAGTCACCCTTGAGGACAAGAAGGTTGTCCACGTAACGAACCCCAGCGAATACCCGTCAGGGAAAATCGCCGAGGTGCGCGAGCCCATGGTGGCCGCCACCATCTTGGCTCCCACCGAGTTCGTGGGCGCCATCATGGAATTGTGCCAGACACGCCGCGGCATTTTGGGCGGTATGGACTACCTGTCCGAGGACCGGGTGGAGATCCGCTACCGCCTGCCATTGGCCGAGATTGTCTTTGACTTCTTTGACATCTTGAAGTCCAAGACCCGCGGCTACGGCTCCCTTGACTGGAAGGCCGACGGTGATCAGGTCGCGGACCTTGTCAAAGTGGACATCCTGCTCCAGGGCGAGCAGGTGGATGCGTTCAGCGCCATCACCCACCGGGACAAGGCATACGCCTACGGTGTCATGATGACCGGCAAGCTCCGTGAGCTGATCCCCCGCCAGCAGTTCGAGGTGCCCATCCAGGCTGCCATCGGTGCCCGCATCATTGCCCGTGAGAGTATCCGCGCCATCCGCAAGGACGTCCTGGCCAAGTGCTACGGCGGTGACATTTCCCGTAAGCGCAAGCTGTTGGAAAAGCAGAAGGAAGGCAAGAAGCGCATGAAGATGGTGGGCCGCGTTGAGGTTCCCCAGGAAGCCTTCATTGCCGCGCTGACAACTGCCGAAGCACCCAAGGACAAGTCAAAGAAGTGACACCCAGCGCTTTACCCCTCGGCGATCCGGCTCCCGCCGACGGCATCCTGCCCGCGCAGGCTGCCGTCGGCGCGGCTGACCGCAAATTCAGCCTCTACGCGCACATCCCGTTTTGCGCCGTGCGCTGCGGCTACTGCGACTTCAACACCTACACGGCCACGGAGCTGGGTGGCGGCGCCTCACAGGACGCCTATGCCGAAACTGCCGTTCGTGAAGTGGAATTTGCCGCCCGGGCCATGGTTGCGTCGGGCCTGCCTGCGCGCAAGCTCAGCACAGTGTTCTTTGGCGGTGGCACGCCCACCCTCCTGCCCGCGGGCGACCTGACCCGCATACTG
Source organism: Arthrobacter sp. TMN-49 (assembly GCF_054511095.1). Taxonomy (NCBI): domain Bacteria; kingdom Bacillati; phylum Actinomycetota; class Actinomycetes; order Micrococcales; family Micrococcaceae; genus Arthrobacter; species Arthrobacter sp. TMN-49. Next base: position 89,442 of record NZ_JBTNDH010000013.1, read on the forward strand.
GGTGCCGCCGTCGCGCAGTGGGGGCTCGAGGATGGTGCCGAGGTCACCACCGAAGCCAACCCGGACTCCGTCACCAGGGAGTCGCTGCAAGAGCTGTACGACGGCGGCTTCACCCGCGTGTCCTTCGGCATGCAGTCGGCCGTGCCGCACGTTTTGAAGGTCCTGGACAGGACCCACCGGCCCGAACGTGTGCCGCAGGCTGTCGCGTGGGCGCGCGAGGTTGGCCTGAACGTGAGCGTCGACCTGATCTACGGCACCCCGGGCGAGTCGATCGCGGACTGGGAAACATCCGTGCGCACGGCCCTGAGCTACAACCCGGACCACATTTCTGCGTACTCGCTCATTGTGGAGGAGGGCACCAAGCTGGCCGCCCAGATTCGGCGCGGCCAAGTGCCGAACATCGACGATGACGACCATGCCGTGAAGTATGAGCTTGCCGACGCGCTCTTCAGCGCGGCCGGCTTGTCCTGGTATGAGGTCAGCAATTGGTCACGCACACCGGAGGATGCTTGCCAGCACAACCTGGCGTACTGGCGAGGAGACGACTGGTGGGGGATCGGCCCGGGTGCCCACTCCCACGTGGGTGGTGTGCGTTGGTGGAACGTCAAGCACCCCACCGCCTACGCCAACAGGCTCGATGCCGGCGAGTCGCCTGCCGCCGGGCGGGAAACCCTTGACGCCGACACCCGGGCCATGGAGCGCATCATGCTGACGTCCCGCCTGTCCGAGGGGCTGGCCATCAACACCCTCAGCCCCGAAGCGCGCAAGGCAGTCGCCGGGCTCATCGCCCAAGAACTGGTTGACCCGCTCAAGGCCTTCGCCGGCACCTTGGTGCTCACCCTCAAGGGCCGCCTCCTGGGCGACGCCGTGACACGGGCACTCCTGGACTAGCCCCCAACCCGAACTGACCCGCAGAAAACGGCGAAAATCCGCGCTTTTAGCGCGATTTTCGCCGTTTTCTGCGGGTCAGTTCGGGTTACTTGAGTTTGGCGTTACTTCAGCAGGCGCGGGTTCAAGGCGTAGCGGTACGGCTGTCCCTTGTTGACGCTTACCGCGCCAATGACGGAGAAGACTGTCAGGAACGCCCACACGAGCAGTGCGAGCAGGAAAAACACCGTGCCGAGCTGCGGGTTGAAGAACGTCAAAACAAACCCCAGCAGGTTCAGCATCACGGCGATGGCTGTGGGTGGCAAGGTGAAGTTCAGGGCCTCAAGGGACTCCTGGGCGGTGAATCGGCCACGGGGGGCCACATACCTGTGGATCAACAGTGCCGGAACGCAACCCAGAATGCCGCCGCAGTGGGCCATAAACGCCCACTGCTTGTCTTCTGATGGGGTGAGTGGCGGCTTGACGGGACCATTCTGCTGGGTTACCGGATGACTCACAATGACAAGCCTTTCAAAAAGCGAAACTACTGGCCAACATATCGCTGGCCACTCTCTAGGATACGGGTGCTGTGAGGAAGTCAATCACTTCTTCCACGCGACCCAACAACGATGGTTCCAAATCGGCATAGGAATTCACCCGGGACAGCAGCCGTTGCCATCCCAGACCAATGTCCTCGGCAGTGCTGTGGGGCCAGCCAAAGGCCTTCAGAATGCCCAGCTTCCATTCCATAGATCTCGGGATAACAGGCCACGCCGGGATGCCTAAGGTGGCCGGTTTGATGGCCTGCCACACGTCCACGTACGGGTGGCCCACCACCAAGACGTTGTTGTGTGTGCCAGTTGACTTCATGAGATTGGACACAATGCGGGATTCTTTGGATCCCGGCACCAGGTGGTCCACCAAAATACCCAAGCGGCGGTTCGGGCCGGGGGAGAAATCTGCCACGGCGGCGGCCAGATCGTCGATGCCGCGCAACGGCTCAACCACGATTCCTTCAACGCGCAGATCGTCTCCCCAGACTTTCTCAACGAGTTCGGCGTCGTGCTTGCCTTCCACCCAGATGCGGCTGGCCTTGGCCACCTTGGCGCGGGTGTCGGCAACCTTCACCGAGCCTGAGGCTGTGAGCCGGGTTTGCCTAGCCGCCACAAGGCGCGGGGCAATGAGCTCAACGGCCTCGCCTTCAAAGAGGAACCCAAAACCCAGCGGGAACGCCCTGATTTTTTCGCGCCTGTCAGCAAGCTCCACAATGTGCATGCCGCCAGATTTTTCCAGCCGGACAACAGCACCCACCCAGCCGGTTTGCTGGTCTTCAACCACCAGCCCGGAAACGGCCTCCACCTTTGGCAGTGTCCGCACGGGCGGTGCGCTCAAATCTTGGGGACCCCACTGGTTGAATTCCACGCTAAAACCTGACTCTTCATTCTCGGGGCAACGCTCATGGCGAACGCTGCAGCTGTGAAAACCCATGCTAACCGCAGAAGGGACACTAGTTCCGGTTCGCCATGGTCACAGTGCCAGGGGTGGGGCGGGACAAAAAGTATTAGACTTAGCACTTGGTTGGGTAGAGTGCTAACGGCTCGTATTAGCCCCGCCCCGGTAGCGGCACAGACCTGTGCCCGTCGGGCGGAGCACCACGGCCGGCAGTACACGCAGTGCTGCCAAGAGATTTCAGCGCCATTGAAAGGAGGTGACGGGAATGAGTGAACCACGGAAGTTGGAGGTCCTGCGGGCCATTGTTGAAGACTACGTGCACACACGCGAACCCGTTGGCTCCAAGGCGCTGGTTGAACGGCACCACTTGGGCGTTTCCAGTGCCACCATCCGCAACGACATGGCGGCGCTGGAAGAAGAAGGCCTCATTGCCGCCCCGCACACCAGCTCGGGACGCATACCCACGGACAAGGGTTACCGGCTGTTTGTTGACCAGCTGTCCGCCGTCAAACCACTTTCTGCCGCCGAACGCCGCGCCATTGCCGCGTTGTTGGAGGGTGCCACCGATCTTGACGATGTCCTGGAACGGACAGTGAAGACGTTGGCCCATCTGACAAATCAGGTGGCGGTGGTGCAGTACCCGCGGTCGGGCGGTGCCACAGTGCGCCACATTGAATTTGTTTCCCTGGCAGCACGCCAGGTTCTTGTGGTGTTGATTTTGGCCTCGGGCAAGGTTGAGCAGAACGTGATCGACGTCGGCGCAAACGTTGACGACGCCATGTTGGCTGGGTTGCGGCAAGTGTTCTTGAGCGGCTTGCACGGACTGACGGTGGCAAGTCTGCCTGAAGCTGTGGCCAGGATACCGCTGACTGTCCAACTGCCCGAGCAGGGACCGGCACTGCGCCTGGCCCAAGGCTTGGTGCTGTTGGCCGGGAATGCGCGCGGAGACAAAATCGTTATGGCGGGGACGGCCAACCTGGCCCGATCCAACAACGACTTCCCGCTCAGCATCGGCCCTGTCCTTGATGCCTTGGAAGAACAAGTTGTGCTGTTGCGCCTTTTGGAGGCGATGGCACAAGATTCCTTGGGAATGGCAGTGGTCATTGGCCGCGAGAACCCCCACGATTCGCTGGCTGAGGCGTCAGTTGTGGCCAGCAGTTACGGGCCGGGCCAAACTGCCAAGCTTGGCATCGTGGGCCCAACCCGGATGGATTACCCCAACACCATGTCCAGCGTACGCGCCGTGGCGCAGTACCTGTCTAGAATTTTGGCCGGCTAAGCGGCCACCGATTCCACTGAAGAGAGCAACACTTTGAGTAATCACTACGATTCATTGGGCGTCGCCCGCGACGCAACGGCCGAGGAGATCAAGAAGGCTTACCGCAAACTGGCGCGTAAGCTGCACCCCGACGTCAATGACGCCCCGGATGCCCAGGACCGTTTCAAGACCGTGACACACGCCTACGAGGTCCTTTCAGACCCGCAAAAGCGCCGTGTCTATGACACCACGGGCAACGAAAACGGCAACGACAACGGCGGCGGTGGCGGTGGCGGCAACTTTGACGGCCAGGGTTTCGCCTTCCAGGACATCTTCGAGACGTTCTTCGGCGGCAGCGGAGGCGGTGGCGGGCGTGGGCCGGCGTCGCGCATGCGCCGTGGCCAGGACGCGCTCATCACCGTCCGCATTGACCTGCGTGAGGCAGTGTTCGGCGTCAACAAGAAGCTGGAAATCGACACGGCCATCACGTGTGGCACCTGTGAAGGCAGCTGCTGCCGGCCGGGCACCTCACCCACCACCTGCGACGTCTGCCACGGCAGCGGCCAGATCCAACGCCCCGTGCGCTCCATCCTGGGCAATGTGATGACGCTGGCCACCTGTAATTCCTGCCAGGGCTTTGGCACCATGATTATTGACCCGTGCAACGAGTGCATGGGCGAAGGCCGCGTACGTGACCGCCGCACGTTCACCATCAAGGTTCCGGCAGGTGTCAGCACGGGCACCCGCATCCAACTGGCCCAGCAGGGCGAGGCGGGTCCGGCCGGCGGTCCGGCCGGCGATCTCTATGTGGAGATGAAGGTCAACAATGACCCCAATTTCCTGCGTGAAGGCGATGACCTGCACGCAACACTTAGCGTTCCCATGACTGCTGCGGCACTGGGCACCGAGCTGAGCTTTGAAACCTTCGACGGCGAACAGCCCATCAGCATCAAGCCGGGCGCTCAGGCCGGTGAAGTCATCAACCTGCGCAACTTGGGTGTGACGCATCTGCGCGGTTTTGGCCGCGGGGATCTCAAGGTTCACATCCATGTCGAAACACCCACCAAGGTCGATGCCGCCCAGGAGGAGCTCCTGAAGCAGTTGGCTGCCTTGCGCGGGGAAACCTTCAGCGAAGGCAAACTTGTCTCCAGCGGCGGCATGTTCGCGAAACTGCGCGACAAGCTCGGCAACCTCTAGCGCCCATGAGCAACCCTGTCTTCTACGCCACCCCCGCCGAGCTCGTGGGCCTTGGCCCGGGCTCCACGTTCTCCTTGGGCGGTGCCGAAGGCAAGCATGCCGTCACGGTCAAGCGGCTCACTGCAGGTGAGCCGGTTGACGTGTGCGACGGCGCAGGGTTGCGTCTGGTCTGTTCGGTCACCAACGCGGAGCAGGGTGTGCTGACGGTGCAGGTGGCCGCGGTTGTGGCCGAACCGGTCCACACCGTTCGGCTCACCCTCATTCAGGCACTGGCCAAGGGCGACCGGGACGAACTCGCCATCGAGACGGCCACCGAGCTGGGAATTGATGCGGTTGTTCCGTGGCAGGCCGAGCGTTCCATAGTTCGTTGGAAAATGGACAAGGCGCTTAAAGGTCCCCAGAAGTGGCGACAGGTGGTTGCCGCCGCGGCCAAACAAGCTCGGCGGGCCACCGTGCCGCAGGTAGGTGCGCTGGTGGGAACCGCCGGCATTTGTGAACAGATCCAAGCCGCCGACCTGGCCCTGATTTTGCATGAGGACGCCACAGATTCCCTGGCTCTGGTGGTGCGGGCGTGGAAGACCGCGCAGGACTCCTTGGACTCGGGGACGCCCCTGGACGTTTTGATGATCGTGGGGCCAGAAGGCGGCATGAGCGACGCAGAGGTGCAGGCGTTCCTGGCGGCCGGGGCGCAGAAAGCCCTGCTGGGCCACCATGTGTTGAGATCCTCCACCGCCGGACCGGCGGCAGTAGTCTTACTCAGCCAAGAGCTGGGCCGCTGGTAGTCCACAACCGCTCCCACGATGCAGCCGCTGGCGCGTCTGCCCCGCGGGTCCCTCGCGGTTGTGGCTCCACCCGCACCCTCCCTAACCTCGTTCCTCGGCCAGGGAACCCTCGGGCGCGTGGGCCCATCACCCGCCCCCACCAGTAGCGCCGGCTAGGGCTGGTTGATGGTGACGATTTTGGTGTCCAAACCAATCTGCCGCCCCGGTACCAGCGGGTCCACCACGTAGACGGAGAGCTGGTAACTTCCGGGCGGTGGGACAAGGCTGAAGCCAAATTCGCCCAATTCGTTCGGGCCCAGCGGAACGGAAACGGTACCGCTCATAAAAGTGTCGGCGACTTCGCCGTCCGTGAGGTGGGCCAGCGACCAGGCAAGGTTACCCGTGGCTGAGACGCCCTGCCCCTTGACCTTCAGCGGCAGGTTCTGATGGACGGACCCGTTGGCCGGGTCAATAATCCAGACGGGCGCAACAAATGCCGGATTACGTGTCAGCGGCTTGTCCAGTGGCACGTGGTCAAAGGCGTTGAAACCTGTGTGGCCGTCAACCAGAACGGAAACCTGAACAGCGCTGGAAGCGTCAATGAGTCCTGACATGGCGGCAGCGGCCGTGGCGGTATAGACCAGCTGGGCCACTGAACGGTCGGCGATTCCCTGGTCCATCGTCTGCCCAAAAGCGTCGGCCGAGACGTCAATGGTGATCACATTCTTGGCGGAGATGGATGCGCCAAGCCGGCTCGGTTTGTTCCAGAGCGAGAAATAGTCAGGGTCGCTGGGTTTGGCGCTCATCATGGTGAGCAAGGCCGTGGCGATGGGATCGTCGGTGGTTTCTGTGGGGAAGAATTCCCGGTATAAGAATACGTCGTCGTTGCTGCGTCCGAGCCAATACACAGGAAGTGTTTCCGCCGCCGTCGCCGTCTCCAGCGGAGCGCTTGTGACAAGGGTTGACGTTGTTGATCCCGTTGTCGTGGGCATGGTGACATCGTGTTGCTCGGTGCTCTTCTCGGTGCACCCAACCAGCACCAAGGTTAAGGAAAGGCCGATGATGGCAATGCCGTCCACTGCGCGGGAACGCGCAAAGGTGCGGCGTTCCTGGCGGGCCCCGTTCAAGGACGCGCGCTGGCGTCTCGACGAGGCGGTGAAAGTCGCGGCCATGGGGTAACTGTCTCGCTGATCTAAGTGTGGTTGGAGGGCGGTACGTTCTCACGACCGTCACTGCATTCGGCTGAGCCAAGGTTCCCCATAGTTCCTTGAACCTTTTCCAGCTTGGCACAACAGTTCAGTTAGATGTTCGGTTTATGCGCTCAGGGAAAGAACTGAAACCGTATCGAAATACTTTCCCGACATATGGCACACAAGTGTGATCAAGCATGATCTGCGTTATGGGCCGTGTGGTGGGGGCCGTGCATTAGAATCAATAGCAGGTACATGCGGTAAGAAATTCGGTGGTGATCACCGGCAAACTCAAGGAGCGATTTCAGGCTAGGAAGGCCGAAATTATGGTAGAGACAACAGCGCACCACCACGATTCGTACCCCGATGAGGGTCCGGGGCGGCACTTTCCGTATTCCGTTGACGGCACGCGCACGGAAGTCGTGCATTTTCGCTCCACTGAGCAAATGGTGGCGACCCTGGGTGCCGAGGACGAAGGGCTGCGCATTGTTGAAACCCTCTACCCTCAGGTGAGTTTTTTGGCCCGCGGAAACGTACTCACCATCACAGGTCCTGCCGCTGTGGTGCCGCGGATCATGCACCTCATGGAGGAAGCCCGGGGCATGGTTGCCCACAACAGCCCCATGAGCGCCAGCGTGTGGGAACAGTTGGTGACAATGCTCAAGACCCGCCCCGACTCCTCCGTGGTGGATATTCTCAGCTACGACATCCTCTCCAGCCGTGGGCGGACCATTCGCCCCAAGACTGCCAACCAAAAACTCTATGTTGATGCCATTGACACCAACACGGTGGTCTTTGGGATTGGGCCGGCCGGAACAGGCAAGACGTACTTGGCCATGGCCAAGGCAGTCCAGGCCCTGCAACGCAAGGACGTCAGCAGGATCATTTTGACACGTCCGGCCGTGGAGGCGGGGGAGCGTCTTGGCTTCCTGCCCGGGACCTTGAACGACAAAATCGATCCGTATCTGCGCCCGCTCTATGACGCGCTGCACGAGATGATGGATCCGGAAACCATTCAACGCCTCATGGCTGCCGGCACCATTGAGGTGGCGCCGCTGGCCTACATGCGCGGGCGCACCCTCAATGACGCCTTCATCATCTTGGATGAGGCCCAAAACACCACCCCCCAACAGATGAAAATGTTCCTGACACGGCTGGGATTTGGTTCCAGAATTGTTGTCACAGGTGACATCACCCAGGTGGATCTGCCGTCGGGTACCAAATCGGGGCTGCGTGTGGTCAGGGACATATTGGCCGGCATTGATGACATCCACTTCGCCCTCTTGGATGCCGAAGACGTAGTCCGGCACCGCCTGGTGGGAGCCATCGTCAGCGCCTACAACTCCTGGGATGACGCCCATCCCAGCCCCTCAACAGCCAAGGAAAGCACCTCTCGATGAGCATCGAAATCAACAATGAATCAGGTGTGGAAGTGCGTCAGGAAGAGCTGGTCAAGCTCGTCAAGCACATTCTCACCGCCATGTTTGTGCACCCCCAAACCGAGGTTTCCATCATCTTGGCGGATGTGGACACCATGGAGAAGCTCCATATTGAGTGGATGGATGAGCCCGGGCCAACAGATGTTCTCTCCTTCCCCATGGATGAGCTACGGCCCGGCAGCGCCAGCGCACCCACCCCGGCAGGACTCCTCGGCGACATTGTGTTGTGCCCCGCGGTGGCCCAGGAACAAGCCGTCACAGCTGGCCATTCCATGGAAGAAGAACTGCTCCTGCTGACCACCCATGGCATGCTGCACCTCATGGGTTACGATCACCGTGAGCCGCAGGAAAAGGAAGAGATGTTCGGGCTTCAGCGTGAGCTGCTCTCCAGCTTCCTGGGCAAGGAAGCCCCCCGGGAGACAATGAAGTGACGCTTGTTGTTTTGCCGGTCATGGGCATTGTTTTCATGGCCATCGCAGCTTTATTGGCCGCGATTGAATCAGCACTGAACTTCTTTCCCCGCCACGACGCCGAAACCGTGGCCACCCACGGGCGCGGAACGTCGTTGCACAAAATCCTTGCCGACCCCATGGCGCATCTGAACGCCATGCGTTTCTGGCGTGTCTGGTTCGAAATGGCTGCCGCCATTGCCGTGGCACTGTTTCTGGTCGGGCTGATGGGGAACGTGTGGTTGGCGGGCCTGATCGCAACGGCAGTCATGGCAGTCCTTGGCTTCGTCATGGTGGGTGTTTCCCCGCGCCGCCTGGGCCGGCTCTATGCTGGCGCACTGGTGGGCCGCACCGCCTGGCTGGTGCACTTCCTCACCCGCATTCTGGGACCGGTGCCGCACTGGCTCATCCACGTAGGTGCCGCGTTCTCCAAGGACGCGCCGTCGCGGGATGAATCCTTTGTCAGTGAAGAGGAGTTCCGTGAGTTCGTGGACCGCGCCAGCGAGTCCGAGATGATTGAGGAAAGCGAAGCGGACCTGATCCACAGCGTTTTCGACTTGGGCGAAACAATGGTTCGCGCCGTCATGGTGCCGCGCACGGACATCCACAGCATTGAGCAGGACGCCACGCTGGAGGAGGCGTTGGAGGCGTTCCTGGCCTCGGGGTTCTCCCGCATCCCCGTCATCGGTGAGAGTAGTGACCACATTCTGGGCATCTTGTACCTGAAGGATTTGGTGGCCAGCCTCTACCGGCACTCCGACGGTGATGGACGCCCCCGGGTTGACCAATTGGCCCGCAACGTGCGCTACGTGCCCGAATCCAAGCCGGTGGATGACCTGCTCAAGGAACTCCAGCAAGAATCCACCCACGTGGCCATTGTGGTTGATGAATACGGCGGAACCGCCGGGCTAGTGACCCTAGAAGATTTGATCGAGGAAATCGTTGGTGAGATCGCCGACGAATACGATCTGGTCTCCCCGGAAGTGCAGAAGCTTGGCGAGGACAAGTACCGGATCAGTGCACGCATGGCCGTTGATGAACTGGGTGAACTGTTCGGCAAGGACATCGACGACGACGAAGTGGACACTGTGGGCGGGTTCCTGGCCAAACATTTGGGCAGGATCCCCTCCCTAGGCAGCAGCGTTGAAGTCAACGGCATCTTGTTGGTGACCGATCGCATGGAGGGTTCGCGCAACCGGGTCAGCCATGTCATTGCCAGCGCGGTGGATCCGGCTCACAATGGCAGTATTAGCAGTGAGAATGCAACAAAATTTAGGCACGACGGCGGCACAGCGGCGGCTGCCAACCACACCCAGCAAGACCACAGGAGCGATCATGAGTAAGTCCAAAGGCAAGTTAGCCTTAGTTGAAGCCAAGGGTGAGGGGTTCCGAGCAGGTTTTGCGGTTCTTGCTGGACGTCCCAACGCCGGCAAATCCACACTGACCAACGCGTTGGTGGGGCAAAAGGTGGCCATCACCTCCGCCAAGCCGCAGACGACCCGCCACACCATTCGCGGAATTGTCCACCGGGACACGTTCCAGCTGGTGTTGGTGGACACCCCAGGGCTGCACAGGCCCCGCACCTTGTTGGGTAAGCGTCTGAATGACCTGGTGGCTGACACTCTTTCGGAGGTCGATGTGATTGGGTTCTGCCTGCCCGCCAATGAAAAGATCGGCCCGGGCGACCGTTACATTGCCACCCAGCTGGGCCAGGTCGGCGGCAACAAGCCCGTCATCGCCATCGTGACCAAGACCGACACAGTGGACCGTCAAGCGGTGACGGATCAGCTCATAGCTGTTGAAAAGCTGGGCCGTGAGGTCATCGGCGAGAGGGGCTTCGCCGCCGTCGTCCCCGTCTCAGCCGTTGAAGACTTCCAGGTGAACACCCTGGCCACAGTCTTTTCCGAATACCTGCCGCTGTCGCCGGCCTTGTACCCCGATGGGGAGCTCACGGACGAGCCCGAGGCTGTCATGGTGGCTGAGCTGATTCGTGAGGCGGCGCTGGAAGGTGTGCGCGATGAGCTGCCGCACTCCTTGGCTGTTGTGGTGGAGGAAATCGTGCCCCGGGAAGGGCGCAGCGAGGACAGCCCCATGCTGGATGTGCGGGTGAACCTCTACGTGGAGCGCCCCTCGCAGAAGGCCATCATCATCGGCAAGGGTGGGGCACGGCTGCGTGAAGTGGGCACCAATGCGCGCAAGGGTATTGAGGCTTTGCTGGGAACCAAGATTTACTTGGACCTGCATGTCAAGGTTGCCAAGGATTGGCAACGTGACCCGAAACAGCTTGTTAAACTAGGGTTTTAGTCAGGTCTTGAGCAGTGGCGGTCGTGGTTTGACCGCCGCTGCTCCTCTCATGAGTGTGCGGTTTAGGGTGTCTTCACAGAATTCGCAGCTAGGCTCTTGAGAGTTAATACTCATCGTGAAAGGTTTATACATGGGGCGACGCCGTGCCGAGTCGGGTGCAGCTAGTGCTGTCGGCACCCCACGCCAAGAACCTCTTGCCGAGGATGAGCCAGTAGGGCGCCACTACAAGGCGCGCCGCAGGGCTCCGCTGTGGTTGAGGATCACCGCACTGACGCTGTCAGGGGTCCTGGTTTTGGGTGCTGGAACCGCTGGACTGCTGTTTTACAAGCTCCAAAGCAATGTCACCACATCACCCTTGAATGCCGGCGTCAATAAGTCGAATTCGGGCAAATCGCCGGTCGAAGAGACCGGGTCGTTGCAGATTCTGATTTTGGGTACTGATACCCGTGCGGGTAAGAACAGCAACTACGGCACCGCTGACGACTCCGCCGGCGCGGGCAAATCGGATGTGATGCTGCTCATGGACATCTCCGCCGACAACAGTCGCGTGTCTGTGACAAGTTTTCCGCGTGACCTGATGGTGCCCATCCCCGACTGCAAACCCGCTGGCGGCGGGGACGTCGTTCCCGGCACGTCCAGCGGGCAGCTCAACGCAGCCTTGGATGCGGGCCCCGGTTGTACCGTGTCCGCCATCAATGACATCACCGGCTTGGAGATCGACCATTTCATGCTGGCTGACTTCACGGCCGTGAAGGAACTCTCCAACGCCTTGGGTGGCGTTGAGGTGTGTGTTGACCACGCAATGTTTGACGACAATGGTTCCTTCCTGAAGCTCCCGGCCGGCAAGAGTCTTGTCAAGGGCGAACAAGCGCTGGCCTTCCTGCGCACCCGGCACGCCTTTGGTGAAGCCAGCGATCTGGACAGGATCAAGGCCCAGCAGTACTTCCTTGGCTCCATGGTCCGCAAGGTCAAGAGCGAAGACACCCTGACCAATCTGCCCAAGCTGTACAACTTGGCTGATGTTGTTACCAAGAATCTGACCATTGATGAAGGCCTGGCCAATGTTCCGGCCATGATGAATATTGCCAACAGGTTGGCGAAGATCGACTTGGCCCAGGTGTCCTTTGTGACAGTGCCCTACGAGGCCTACACGGGCGACCCCAACAGGGTTCAGCTCAAGGAGCCAGCGGCAGGCCAGTTCTTCGCGGCCCTGCGCCACGACAAGGCACTGACACCGTCGCTGGCACCGGCAAAAACTCCCGGTGCTTCCGCAGCCCCCACCACCGCGGCGCCGCCGGCATCAGCTGCTCCCGCCTATGACAAGTCACTTCAGCCCATCAGTGTTGCCAACGCCTCGGCAGTGGTGGGGCGCACCGTTGAGATTGTGGAGACCTTGGCCAAGGCCGGGTTCAACAGCTCATGGCAGGCGGGCGACGTGCCAACGCAGGGGCCCTCACAGGTCCTGTATGGAGCGGACATGGCTGACGTGGCCGCCGATGTTGCCAAGCTATTCAAGCTACCGGTGTCAGCCGTGAAAGCTGACCCGGCCGTCACAGGCATCAGCCTGGTGGTGGGCACTGACTGGGTCTCCGGCGTCGAATTTGGCAAGATTGTCGTGCCGAAGGACATTGTTGCCAGCACAGCGGACCAGGGTGGCGGATGCCTTAAGGTGAACCCGCTGTACTATACGGACTAGCTCCATCGTTAAATAGTTGAGGCGGTGGGGGGGGGGGGGGGGGGGGGGAAAGAAAAAAAACAAAACAAAAAGCGAAAAAACATCCACCCCCA
>NZ_JBTNDH010000014.1:0-100801 GCF_054511095.1 Arthrobacter sp. TMN-49
GCAGACGTGGTGTTCCACGCAGACCGCGGCGCGCAATTCACCTCGACACAGCTATGGGAAGCCTCAAAGGAATTAGGGATCCTGCAATCTGTCGGACGCACGGGGGTGTGCTGGGATAACGCGATGCAGGAGTCATTCTGGTCCACGTTGAAAACTGAATTCTATGACCGTAAGACCTGGCTGACACGGGCCGAGGCAAAGACCGCAGTCGCGTGCTGGATTGAAGAGTTCTACAACCGTCAACGCCTTCACTCGAAGCTTGGGATGGTGCCGCCAGTGGAGCATGAGCAGGGCCTACGCGCTCAAAAAGAGCCGCATGCAATGAAAGAAGAAGCACTCACGCAAGCCGCGTGATGCAGAACACGTGTCCACAACTTGCGGGGAACCCCAACTGACACTAGGCATGAGGGGACCGGGGCCTTACCGGCAGATCCGTTTGAGAAACCTTCGCTGGGCAATACGCCGCGCTTGTTGAATCATTTCTAGGGCTGTTCGCGATTCTTCCGCCTTCTTAGGTGCTGATGACTCCAGCTCAGGATATGGTCCCGACAGGAACATCGACTCTGCTGCTTGGCTAGGATTGTTCATGGAACGAAAGACTACGAAGAGGTTGGATTGCGCGTGAATCTTGAGAATGAGCCCGAGCACGCGTCCCGATTGTGCCGCGAAGCGCAGGCGCGTTTGGCGCAACGTGTGGCTCAGTTGGCCGACAAGGACATCGAATCGGCAAGTAACCTTCCCGGCTGGAACGTTGGCCATGTACTGACTCACTTGGCCCGTAACGCCGATGCCCATGCACGCCGCCTGCTAGGGTCCCTAGAGGGGCGAGACGTGCCGAAATACGAGAGCGGCCAAGAGCAGCGCCAAAACGAGATAGAGGACGGTTCCACACGCTCGGCAGCCGAGATCATCGCCGACCTCAACGTCAGCATGTCGCGTCTCGAGGAGATCTTCACCCGATGCACCGTTGATGGGTGGCCCAATGGCCATTTTCTGGGTGGGGGACGCTACGGAGTAGCTGGCTGTCCTGCGCACAGACTCCGCGAAGTGGAAATGCACCATGTCGATCTAGGACTTGGCTACACCCCGCTGGACTGGCCAGAAGAGTACGTGGCTTGGGATCTCCCAGTACTACTCGCTACTGTCCCGGAAAGGCTTGAATCATCCGGCGACCGTCGGTCACTCATGGCGTGGTTTGCCGGCCGTGGGCCACTAGATGCGGCAACAAGATTGTCTCCCTGGTAACTAAAAAGCCTCGACTGGCACAACAAGAATGAAAGGGGTGTCGACGATTTCGCACCCCGTATGACGAACCTCAGCTGCGACCTAGACGATCACGGATTCTGATGGATTCGACTGCCCTACTCGTTACGAAAGCTGCAAACAACCTGCCCTGTTGGCCGATATAGAGGCTTCTACCGCAGGCTCCAGCGGCGAAGCGGTTGTCTGGTTCAATGGTCTAATGACGTCGCAGCCATTCATCAAAGTCCCGAAGGCCAGACCGGGCGATCGCGTAGCAGTTCTATCACCGGCTTTCGCGGCGCCTGCCGTGTCGGAGGCGGTGCATGAACAAGCAATGCAACGCCTGACGGAGTTGACGGGACTCATACCCGTTGAGTATCCGACGACACGACTGCTGGGAGCCAGTGCCGAGGCGCGCGCGAAGGACATCACCGCGGCTTTTGCCGACCCGACGATTCGGGCGGTCTTGGCGACCATCGGCGGCGACGACCAAATCACAGTCGTCCGGCACATCGACAGCACGGTACTTGCAGCGAACCCGAAGCCTTTCCTTGGCTACAGCGACAACACCAATCTGCACAACATGCTCTGGAACCTCGGAGTCCCCAGCTTTTACGGGGGATCTACACAGGTTCACATCGGCCCTGGCCCGCACCTAGACGAGGTACATCGGATTTCGCTGTGCGCAGCTCTCCTGGAAGGTGGCGTTCTCGAGCTAACAGAACCCGGTGAGTCGGAAGATTTCGGTGTCCCTTGGGCAGACCCCCGCGCGCTGAGCGAATTCGGTATACGCGAACCGAGCGAGCCGTGGACCTGGGCTGGCCCGGAAGCGATCGCCGAAGGTCGAACGTGGGGCGGGTGCATCGAGGTCATCGATCAGATAGCGCTGGCTGATCGGATGCCGTCCACGGAAGATCTTACTGGTGCAATTCTCCTACTCGAGACCAGTGAAGAGACTCCCTCCGCAGCCGACGTGAGACGGTGGGTGCGCGCCCTCGGCGAGCGAGGAGTTCTGGAAGTCGTCGCCGGCGTGATCGTCGCCCGTCCACCAGTCAGCGAAATGCACTCGCCTCTCCCCGGTGCGGGTGAGCGTGCGCAACTGCGGGCCGCTCAGCGCGAGGCCGTCGTCGAGCAGATCGCTCGGTATAGCTCCGATGTCGTGGTCTGCGTTGGAGTCCCGTTTGGCCACACTCGACCACAGTGGATCATCCCTCACGGCAGTATCATCCGCCTTGACGGCATAGCCCGCACCATCACCGCTGACTATAACTAATACCGCGCTTACCCCGCTTACCGCGCGCTGGGGGACGGGTGACATCTACCGCTGGGGAGACCCCGCCATTTGCAACTGTAATTTTCTGAAGGAGGCTGCGCCGAATATCAGAAGTCAGCTGCGCGGCCATTATTCTAGGTTCAGGAGCTTTGTCCCATCAGGGCCGAGTTCGCCCGTGGGTGAGACATGGCGGTAGGGGGTTTGGCGGGTGATGCCAAGTTCTGAGCTGAGATCACTAGTCTTGGTTTCGGGTTGACCCATAGCGGCCATTGCCAGGCGGACCTTTGCCGCCGTCATCATATAGGGGCGTCCGCCTTTTCGTCCGCTGGCCCGTGCGGCAGCGAGTCCGGCGATGGTACGTTCGGAGATGAGGGCTCGTTCGAATTCGGCCAGAGCAGCGAAGATCCCGAAGACGAGTTTGCCGGAGGCTGTGGTTGTGTCGATGGCAGCGCCCTCGCCGGTGAGCACTTTCAATCCGATGCCACGGTCGGTGAGGTTGTGGACGGTGTTGACTAGGTGGCGCAGGTCCCGGCCGAGCCGGTCCAACTTCCACACCAGCAAGGTGTCCCCAGTGCGCATCCGTTTCATTCAGGCGGCCAATTGGGGACGGTCATTCTTCTTGCCCGAGGCATGGTCCTCGAAGAGGTTCGAGGCGTCGACCACGGCGGAGAGAAGAGCGTCGCGTTGAAGATCGGTGCTTTGTGATCTGTCGGCTTTTGATACCCGCATGTAGCCAATTAGCATGGATTGAACCTCTTGTCATTTATACGTTCGTTAATATGACAGGGGCGCCGGATGGGCTGAAATGGGCGAAGTGTGTTCCAAAAGGCGTCGCTCTATCTCTGTCACGCAAACCCGGTCGTTGTCAGTTACGTGACGCTCATGTGTGCGGAGAGGGGAGCGGCGGTAGACATCGTCGAATCCGGAATGTCGGTCCTCCCCGATACCTTAGAATTTCGATGGCGAACAGCCACGTCACGATCAAAATGGGGACCATCATGAAGAAGTCATTCCGAGCAATCGCACTCACATTTTTGCTCGCCGGGGTCTTGAGCGGTTGCTCATCATCCGGCGGCAACTATAGCTCTCTTGACGAGCTGCAGGCTGCGATTGAATCCGCCGGGGTCGATTGCAGCTCAGACGACACAGGTTCGGAGGCGATCACTGGTGGCGGCCAGGGAAAGACCTGCAACGACTCCTACGTCATGTACATGTTTGATTCGCCCGAGGATAAGCAGAAAGCCATCGACTTCTATGGCGAAATGCAGGCTGGAGTCATAGTGACCCACATCTTGGACGGCAAGGACTGGTACGTCGTCGGCGGCAATGAAGCCAGCATCAAAGACATCAAGGGAAAAATCGGCGGAAAAGCCACCACTATGACCGGCGACTAGGCGGCCGGCAGCTGCCTAAGCGCCAGCACGCCGGCGCAGATGGGCTGCTGGGTGCGTCCTCATCGCGGTCCACCCAGGCTATCGAATCGATGATGTTGTAGCGCAGGTGAAAGAGGAGATTGAGAAGGCGCGTGTAGGAGGGGTAGTGACCAGCAGAAGCATCTCTGCAGATCGCGTTGGCGCGCGGAGATGGTCTTTAGTAGCCTGCCGGCTCCCAACGGCAAGGCGCTGGGTGTTTGCAGGGGGCTCGTTTTTTCTGTTAGCCATCGGCAGCATGCCGAAGTCGGCTATGAATCGCCGCAGCAATTTCTCGTCGATGCAGACAGGGCAAACATTCGGCGTCGCCGTCCAACTAACGAGAAGGTCGTCGGCTGCGTTGGGCACCTGCCAGATGGCCCTTCCGCCGGCGTGGTTGGGTGTCGTCCCGACTCCGTACCGCTTGTACAGGCTGCGCCGTTTCTTGAGGTTTACTCCTCGATTCAGGCTGCCGGCCTTGCCGATGTAGAGGACAGGCTTAGCGAGGTCCCAGGCAGCCTGCAACTCTTCGAGCGGGAGCATAGAACTGCGGTCCTTGTACTCGTACGCGGGGTTGAACTCCGTGAGCTGGATGTCTGTTGGCCATTCCCGGAGTACGACGTAAGCACCAGACGATTTCCACGCTTCGTCAGCATGGCCCTTGAGAGCGCGGAATGGCACCCGTGCTCGTGCAGGCGAACGTTTCCCAGAAACACGATGAGATCACCTACTTCAAGCTCCTGCTGGAAGGTGTCAAGGATCTCAAGGACGCTGTTATATCCGCCGATGCACTGCATACGCAGCGGGAGTATGACGAGTATCTACACTCTCGGGGAGCCCACTACGTGCTCACCGTTAGACAAATCAGCCCAAACTTCATGACTAGGTCCGCGCCCTGCCGTGGAAGCGGGTCCGTGCCAGGAACAAGACCCGCGAAACTGCCAACGGCCGCGAGATTGAACGGACCGTCAAGTACGTCAGTGTGGCGGCTGGGATCAAATTCCCTGACGCCGCCCAGATCACCCGCAAATCCCGGCACCTCGGGACCCTGGAGTGGTCAACCGAGAACGTCTACATCATCACATCACTGACGCTGGCACAAGGGAAACCGGAACTCATAGGCTCCTTGATCTGTGGACACTGTGGCATTGAAAACGGCCTCCGCTGGCGCCGGGACGTGACCTGGTGCGAAGATGCCAGCCAGGTACGGCGGGGGCAACGCACCCCGTGTTATGGTCTCCCTGCGGAATATCGCCACACGATCCTGCGCCTCGATGGAGAAACCAACCTTGCCAAAGCCACCCGCGGCGCACGCAACTATCCATGCCGCGCCCTCAAAATCGCCGGCCTATCTACCAGCTAAACGACTTTGAAGACGCCCTCGGTTCTCTGTCCTTGTCTTTGCCCAACGTTCATCGGTGTGCTGGCGCCTAGGGTTTAGTCCTGCGTCCGGCCCGTTCTGCGAAGGCGTCCAGCGCATCGATCATCTCCGGGGCCCGCCAGAACCGGCCCTGCTTGAATTTGTCGACGCCGACGACGATCCCGGCGGCTTCCAGCGAGTCCATGGCGCGCTTGCTGCGCATGTAGTCCAACCCCAGCCGGCCCTGGACCGTGGCTGCATTGACCACTGGTTGTCTGGCCAACAAGTCCAAGACTTTCCATACGGCTGCATCACTGCGGGCAGTGATCTTCTCGCGCCAGGAACTGGTGATCTGCGAAACTTCGCTAGCCAAGGTGGTGCCGTTGTCGATGGCAAGAAAAGCGGCTTCTGCGCATTGTTCGATGATCGTATCCGGATCACCTTCCCGGTAGAGCGTCAGTGCCTGATGATAACCCGTGACGTTGGCCAACAGACCGGCGGACACAGGGACGGTGACGCGCGAAGCTATGCGACGGTGCTTGAGCATCGAGTGAAAGAGCGCCCGTCCCGTTCGGCCGTTTCCATCGGTGAACGGGTGGATGGTCTCGAATTGGGCGTGGGCGATAGCGGCCTGGACCATGACAGGGAGGTCGGGTCGGCGTGCATAGGACATGACGTCGTCCATGAGTTCGGGGACGCGTTCGAACTTCGCCGGGACGAAGGTTGCTCCGACTGGGGAAACTACACTGGTGCCGATCCAGACCTGCTGCTTCCGCCATTGGCCCGCTACGTCCTGATCGGGGGTTCCTGCCATGAGTGTTTCGTGCATGCGCAGGACACTGGCCGTGTCCATTTCATCTGCAGTGGCAAGAGCCGCCTCCATGGCCCGCACATTGCGAACGACGAGCGTTGCGTTGACCTTTTCGGTGGATCCCAGCTCCGCTTCCCCGAGACTGCGGGCACTGGACGTAAGGTTTTCGATTCGCGACGATGCGGCAGATTCGCTACGGAGGAGCAGTGTGGCAAAAGGTGCCACGTGCTGGCCGTAGCGCTCGTCGAACCGGGCGATAGCTATGGCCGATTCTTCTGCCAAGGCGAGAGCATGTCCTGAAGGCTGGAACCTGATGTCGGCGATCATCGGCGGGACGAAGGCATCATAGTGCTCGCCGGAGAGGCTCCCCAGCGCCATGCTCTGGCGAAAGGCATCGGCTTTCCCTTCCCACGTCAGTGTCTCGTAACACCCTTCAGGAAAGACATGTGTTGGTTCGTGAGCGAGTGCGGATTTTCGTAGGGCATTTGGGTCGAGATTGTCGTCCGCGTGCGGAGGTTGCTGCATGGGGACCTAACTGTCAGAATCGGACGACCTTTATTACATTTATACGCCTATTTGTAAGAATCCACCAGCGATCCTTACAAATAGGTTCCTGACGTCCTCATTTGTTGCGGCCAGAGAGACATCGTTGAGCAGGCGGATCGTGTGGCGGCCGCGGTCGCTGTTCAGCCCGCTGGCGATGAGCTCGTAGGTGGCTTCCCAGTCTTCAGGTTCCGCCTCCGTTTGGCGGCGGGTGGACTCGGCAAGGCTGCGGTTCATGCGCATTGGAGAGCTCCCGTCGATGCTGATCCGAGTCGTTCGATTGTCATTGGTGGTGCGTAGTAGCTAGACCCTTTCCATCGTAAAACGGTTCAACTTCTGCGACCAAAGATAGGCTCGAGCTCCCATGAAGTCCAGCGGGCTGTGGTGTTGACTTGATAGAAGAATGTCAGACCCCTCGCGTTAAAGTGACGCTCGATATGAATGGTGGATATCACCGTTCCAGTGCGCATGATTCTTCGGGACATGCGCTTGAGCGAAAGTGACGTATCTGTGGGACGACTTTTGGAAAGCCCCTGGGCGATAATGATCATCCTGTTGGTACTTGTCGGGATCATACTGGCTGTGGTGATGGCCGGGCGTGGCAGTAGGGCTAAGGTCCTGCTGCCAGCTGGACAATTTTCGGCGGGAGTATCTGGAGCCAGCCCGAACGATATGCAAGGTGCCATTTACCAGGACTTTTTGTTGCGGACTGGGCGTAGTCATCGCTCGTCGGCGTTTGCCATGGGCATTATCGGATTGTTCGTTTTTGGAATCATCCTAGGGCCCCTAGCTATTTCAGCTGCTGGCAAGGCCGAAGCTCACGGCGTCCCTGCGCCCGGAGGGAAAATCCTAGGTGTCATTGACACTATTTTCGGGATCGTATGGCTCTTCGTGATTTTCAGGTCCATGTAAGCATGTCTAGGCTATTGGTCCCGTCGACGTCGAACGCTGGAGCCTACTGAATCGGAGGATGACGCTGCGTGTTCCGCAAGGTCATCCTCCGCAGCCGTTAGCTGACCGTCAGGACGGTCTTGCCGAGTAGCTTGCCATTTTCCGCGTCTTCGTGAACGGCGCGCAGTTCCTGCAGCGGCCGGCGGTCTACGATGTTGAGTTTGATCCGGCCCTGATCCAGTCGCGACACCAAGTCGGCCAAGTGTGCACCGTTTGGCGTCACCCATACGCTCGCTGTCCGCACTGTGCGCTCGCCGTCGGCTGGCACAGCTCCAGCGGAGCTGACAGCAATTCCGCCGTCAGCGACGTAGGCCGTCAGTTTTGCCAGACCCTCCGGGGCGAGGCGGACATGATTGATCACGACGTCGAATGGCCCACCCACGGCCAATGGGCCCGCGTCGAGATCCAGCGGGCCGACGACCTTGGAGGCGCCGTGCTCGAGGAGACGATCGGCATGCTGAGGCCCGTCGACGGCGGTCACCGCCGCGCCGGCGTCGGCGGCGAGTTGCACGACGATGCTGCCTACTGCCCCACCCGCGCCGTTGACCAGCACGCTCTGTCCGGCCTTGATATCGGCCAGTTCGATGGCGGCCTGCCGGGCTGCCAGCCCGGTCAGCGGCAGCGCCGCAGCATCGGTAAGTGGCAGAGTGCGGGGAGCAATGGCGACGAACTCGGCTGCGATGACCGCGTACTCCGCGGCGCCGCCGTGCTCGTTCAACGGGAACATCCCGATGACTAAGTCATCGATCCGTAGCCCGGTGACGCCCTCACCCAGTTCGACGATCGTGCCGGCAACATCTAGGCCCGGCGTGATCGGCAGCGGGGTCGGGATGGCTTCCGCGAGCACGCCCTGACGGATGTGGTCGTCCACCGGGTTGAACGATGTCGCGGCAACTCTCATCAGCACTTGGCCGGGGCCGGGCACGGGGAGTTCCACCTCCTCTACACGCAGAACCTCTGTGCCTCCGAACTGGTGGTAGCGAATTGCTTTCACTGGACTCTCCTGATTGTGGCTGTGATTGTGGTTAGCGGTCCTACGGTGACGAGGACCGGACGCCGCGCCGGAACTTGCCTGGGCAACTAAGGGAGACTCTGCCTGACTTGCCTAGGCAAGTCAAGCGCGCCCAGTTTCGGGTATAGTTTCGTGTCATGACTGTTTCGCCCGGATGGCTCGACGAGCACCAGCAGGCTGTGTGGCAGGACCTGCTCACCGTCGTGATCGCACTGCCGACCCTGCTCGATCGGCAGCTGGAACGCGACGCCGAGACGACGAACTACGAATACAGCGTTCTCGCCCGCCTGTCCATGGCCCCAGACCTCACCCTGCGCCTCAGCGACCTGGCTACTCAATGCGACAGCAGCCAGCCCCGACTATCAAAGGTCATGGTCCGCTTCGAGCAACGCGGCTGGGTTACCCGTAGCCCTGATCCGGACAACGGGCGATACACGCGCGCCACGCTGACCGAAACCGGAATGAAGAAAGTCGTCACGAGTGCCCCTGGTCATGTGAACCGCGTGCGCGAGCTCGTGTTCGACCCGCTGAGCACCACGCAGCAACGCAACCTCGGAATTGCGCTCTCCCGCATGGCCGAGACAGTCCGTGAACAACTCGACAACCGCAAGTGACGCTGACCCCATGACAGTCCAGCAGTCCACCTCCGCCGAATATGGATATGAAAACGCGGGCAGGTACTTCTGCAGCTCTCAACGGTACGGGTTAGTTTAGAGAGCTCCTCGCGTGGGTCTGCCTCCGGTTTGGCTAACTCCTGACATATGAGGATTTACTCTTTGCTGCAAGGATGTTGATCGTGCCGAAGCCTTTCCCTGCCGAGTCCCACCGCGACGTTGTCGCCGTGGTCCGCAAGAATGAAGCAGGCGGTGTATCTTTGCCCCTACTAGCCCTGCCGGCACAGCTGCGGCCAGCACCACCATGAACCAATTGAGCAAATTGTCCTGCTGCAGGTAGACCTCAAAGCCCCGGTCCACCTGACGCGAGAAGCCAAGCGCCAGATGAGCTTTTAGGACGTAGTAGACACCCAACGCACTGAGCCCGGCTGTTGCGATTGTCAAGACGTTAGTCCACATGCTCCGAGTCGCAAGCGCGGCTGCGGTGAGCAGCAGCGCCCAGAGCACCCAAGAATCTGCTGCATTCACCCAAAAAACAGATTCACTGGCACGGGCAAACACACACGCTGCACCAAAGAGCGTGCCCAGCAGACACCAAAGGAGAACCACAGATATTGAGCGCACGAATTTCACCAGTTTCGAGGTAGCGGAAGGGGCCCGAAGAGACAGGCATGTAAGGAATCGATGTGTTGATACGGGCTCTAAAGCCAGTCAATGCCAGGAGACAGCGAAAGCTCCGTGAAGAACGCACCAGGGGAGACGCAACCCCACAGCCCCAGCATCACTCGATCGATCAAGACACGAAGTCCAAGGCCCTAAAAGCTGTAGGTTGACGAGGCGTAGGGTGGCGCGATCACCGCGTTGTTGATACCGGGCCGGCTGACTATTCAGGCTTATCGCGGTAGCGCGTGACCTAGGCCCAATGTTTCCGGTTGTCCCGCCGCAGGGGAGCTGGTTGTTGGCGCTGTCGCAGCTTTCACCAACCGGACGACTAGTTCTTCATACGGGAGTCCTCCAGCCGCAAACATCCTGGGCACTTGAGATTCGGCTGTCATTCCGGGCATTGTGTTGACCTCGTTGAGGATGGGCCCTTCGTCGGTGAGGAAGAAATCCATGCGCGCTACACCGGCACAACCGAGCGCGTTGAACATTTCCAGTGCCGCCAGGGTGATTGAGTCGCGCTCGGCGCTGCAGAGGTCCGCAGGAACGCTAAACCGCGCCGAGCCGTCGTACTTCGTGGTTGTGTCGAACAAGCCGTTGGTGTGGATCTCAAGCGGCGGCGGAGCCCAGCAACTTCCGTCGGCCTCGCGGATGACGGCAACGTCGATCTCCCGTCCGTGAACGAGGTGCTCGATGAGGATCCGGTCGTCGTAGCGGGCTGCCGTGCGCAGCGCCTCACGCAGTTGGTTCGCGTCCTGTGCCAAGCCGACGCCGTAGCTGGAACCGGAGGAGGCTGGTTTCACAACAACGGCTGTCTCGAAGTTGATATATTCCATGTCACTTGTGTGGACCAGCCTTCCTGGTGCGGTGCGTATCCCGGTGGCTTCGGCAACAAGTTTGGTTGCCCATTTGTCCATACCGAGCGCCCCGGCCCGCAGCCCTGAGCCGACTACAGGTTTCTGGGCAAGTGCGCACAACGCTGCTAGCGTCCCGTCCTCGCCCAAGGGGCCGTGCAGGGCGGGGAAAACCACGTCTGCCTGCCTGAAGAAGAACAGTGCCCCTGCCAGTGAGGTGGTGGCGCTCGTTCCTAGTGGTCGCCGGGCGTGCGTCCATATACCGTCACGGCCAATGGTGACCTCGGTGACCACGAATCTGTTTCTGCGAAGTGCCTTGCTGATGGCTTCGGCGGTTGCCAGCGAGACGTCGTGTTCGGCGTTCTGGCCGCCGCCGATAACTAGGATGTGCTGTGTCATGCAGTAGTCCTTCTTACTCGTGATCCGATGTTGGTGACGATGGTGTGGGGAATGGTCCCGGCCCACCGGGCCCAGTCCTGGATGGTTGGTGTGACCCCGCCCCGTGGGCCAAACAGGGTCGCCGTTGTGCCACGCGGGTAGTAGGTAGATCCGGTGTCGATAACGATCTGATCCATCGAGACGCGTCCAACCACCGGGTATCGGCAGCCGTGAATCTCCACCGAGGCGTCCGGGGAGATCTCGCGAGGGATTCCGTCGGCGTAGCCCACTGGCAGTGTGCTCAGCCGAGTTGTCCGGTCGGTGATGTACGTACCGCCGTAGCCGACAGCTGTTCCTGTCCTCACGATGGCGTTGTGCACGATAGGCGCGGTCAGGCGGGACGCGCCGGCCAGTTCGGTGGTTCCGCTCGGGTCGATGCCGACAAGACCAGCCCCGAGACGGATCATTCCGAAATGGGTGGCAGGGTCCGTCAGTGCCCCTGCTGTAGCCGCCAAGTGGGTGAGCGGAGCATTGAACCCCGCAGCCGCGATCTTGGTTTGGGCTGCACGCATCAGTGAAACGGCTTCTTCGTTTGCTTTTGGGTCTGCCTGGTCAGCTAGCGGTAGGTGCCCCATGAGACCGACGACGAGGATCTTGCCTCGGCGTTGTCCGTCGAGGGCGAGAAGGAGAAGGATGTCCCACTCAGAGCTGGGTGCGCCTTCGCGAGACATGCCAGTGTCCATGTGCAAGTGAACACGGACAGCTGGAGAGGAAGATTGCCGGAGAATTGTCTGCAATTCCTCGACCGAGCCGACCGAGATGTCGATCTTGCTTGCCGCAGCGGCCGCAGCATCGAAACCTGAGGGGTTCAACCAAGCCAGAATCGGCACCCGCAAGCCCTCCTCACGCAGGTAAATGGCTTCGTTGAAGTCTGTGGTGCCAAGAGACTGCGCTCCGGCGGCGACCGCGGCACGAGCCACGGTAAGGGCTCCATGCCCGTACCCGTCTGCTTTTACCACCGCCATGATCTGTGCGCGAGATCGGGTTCGTACGACGGCGATGTTCCTCGCAATCGACTCGGGGATCGTCTGCAGTGTAGGGGGACAGAGCTCAATGGCTGTGGACTGGGCGCTGCCGAGAACGCTGGTCACTGCTTCATCCTCGGGTCGAAGGTTGGATCGAAATACTTGGCGGGGCACCCGTTGTCTATAGCCTCGGGCCGCAGCTCGAAGTGCCACGCTTCGTTGTCGTAGATTTGGCACATTCCGCATTTCGCGCCATTCGTGGCCAGCCACGTGCTGGCGTCCCAGGACCCAATGTCTACCGCGTCCCCGGACACATGAGCTGACGTCTTTGCTGTTGCCACCCAGCGGGAGGCTTCCTCTTTCGAACCGTAGGTAGTGACAGCTTCCTGGAGAAGTTGTTGCTGGAATTCTGCCGAACGCCACCCGCTATTGACGTAAAGCTTGATCCCCGTCTTGGATGCGTCGCTGGAGGCCCGGCCCAAGGCGGCGCGCAGAGCCGGGTCCAGGTTAACAACCGCCGGAACATCAGAGACGACTGTCGTGTCTTTCGGGACCTCACCGCCAGCTACACCAGTCCCGCCGGATTGCTTCCCACGGTGTTCCCCGTGAGGTTTCTCGGCGACGGAGGCGGGCGAATCACCCGAGGATGACACTGGATAGGTGTCGCGAGCACCGAGAAACACTCCCGCGATGACGACAGAGAGGATGGCCACCAATGCCAAGACGGCCGTCAGAACGATGACGATTGTCGATGACTTCCGTCGGCGGGGCGTTCGTACTGGTTCGTTGTAGGTCATGCTTCCAGTCAAGACCGCGCGGTGTTGCCAGCACGTATGAGGTTTTCGATACGCCAACGATATGTCTCACCTCGTAGCATGGGGAGTATGCGCGTGTTGATCGTCGAAGACGAGCCCTATATGGCAGAAGCTATCCGCGATGGTCTACGCCTGGAAGCGATCGCAGCAGACATCGCCGGCGATGGAGATACTGCCCTGGAACTGCTGAGCGTCAACACCTACGACATCGCCATCCTTGACCGCGATATCCCCGGGCCATCAGGTGACGAGGTCGCCAGAGGGATTGTGGCTTCAGGCAGCGGTACGCCAATTCTCATGCTTACCGCCGCGGACCGTCTCGATGAAAAGGCATCCGGGTTCGGACTCGGAGCCGATGACTACCTCACGAAACCTTTCGAACTCCAAGAACTGGTGCTCAGGCTCCGTGCCCTCGACCGCCGTCGAGCACACCACAGACCGCCCGTGCGAGAAATTGCCGGACTCCGACTGGACCCGTTCCGCCGCGAAGTCTACAGAGAGGGCCGTTACGTTGGGCTAACCAGGAAGCAGTTCGCTGTCCTGGAAGTACTCGTCGCCGCCGAAGGTGGTGTTGTCAGCGCCGAAGAACTCTTAGAACGTGCCTGGGACGAGAATGCCGACCCCTTCACCAACGCCGTACGGATCACCGTCTCAGCACTGCGCAAACGCCTCGGCGAACCTTGGGTCATCGCTACTGTGCCAGGCGTTGGATACCGCATCGAAACAGAACTCGTCGCCGGGAGCGAAGGACATGGACGTGCATAGAGCGCCAGGGATGAGCGTACGGCTCAAACTCACCCTCAGTTACGTCGGGTTCCTCATGATCGCGGGAGCCTTGCTACTCGCCGTCGTGTGGGTCTTCCTCTTGCGATATGTCCCTGACGGTGCGATCGCCAGCAGCAGTGGCTTCGTTCCCAACCGCTCCGACCTCCAGCGCGCCTTCGGACCAGCGGCCGCCACAGTGCTGGCGTTCCTGCTGATATTCGGGCTGCTCGGCGGCTGGCTCCTCGCCGGTCGCATGCTCTCGCCACTGTCCCGAATCACCGAGGCAACCCGCATCGCAGCGACAGGATCCCTTTCCCACCGAATCCGCTTGGAGGGCCGCAAAGACGAGTTCCGCGAACTCGCCGATTCCTTCGACACGATGCTAGAACGGCTCGAAGTGCAGGTTGCCGAACAACAGAGATTCGCCGCCAACGCCTCCCACGAACTTCGCACCCCGCTGGCAATAACACAGACACTTCTCAACGTGGCACGAAACGACCCAAACCGTGACACGAATGAACTCCTCGCTCGCCTGGGCACCGTCAACACTCGCGCCATCGACCTCACCGAAGCGCTACTGTTGCTCACACGGGCCGACCAAAGAACCTTCACGCGAGAACAAGTGGACCTTTCCCTGTTCGTGGAAGAAGCCACCGAAACGCTGCTCGCTCTTGCAGAAAAGCGCGGAGTCACCATTGACACTTCCAACGACTTCGCCCCAACAATTGGTTCATATTCACTCCTGCTACAGATGGTTACGAACCTCCTGCACAATGCGATTGTCCACAACCTCCCGCAGCAGGGGACAGTCTGGATGAGAACGATGGCCAGCCCCGAATCCGTCACGCTCATCGTCGAGAACACTGGTGAGCAACTCACCGAGGAACTGGCTTCCACACTCACCGAACGATTTCAGCGCGGCACTGAACGCGCCCGTACCAGCGACCATCCCGGCGTCGGCCTCGGCCTGACAATCGTCGAAAGTATTGCCCACGCACACGACGGAACGCTCACTATTGCCCCGCGCCCCTCTGGCGGGCTCCGCCTTGAGATCCATCTGCCAACCGCACCAGGTGCCACCGGCCGGTAGCAAGAGAACCATCATGTACACGATGCTTCAGGGCCGGCCCGAAATTGCCGATGATGACGGGGACGACGAGATCGAACACATCTGATTCACCGTCGTCTTGGATCCCGCTCTTCGGTATCGTATCTCGGATGGCGCAAGTGATGTTCACGTAGAACAGGAGGAGAAGTCGCTCGGCAAATTTAAGTACTACTCCGTGCATCCCTTCGATGTACTCGGGGAGCCTTGACCTGACTGACTGGGTGAGCTGGGATGGGCAGCTAAGGCACGGATAGGACAGACCGGATAGAACAGGCCCGGATAGGACGAAAATGTGTACCGGTCCCAATCGATTGAAAGCAGCGTGACAAGAATGAATGAGGCTCCACGATTGCAGGGCATGCTCAATGTCGAGGATGGTCAGAGCATCTACTGGGAGGAGTGGGGATCACCTGATGGTGTACCAGCGCTCTACCTGCACGGCGGCCCCGGCGGCACACTCGGCTCAAGCGGGTATCGTCGACGCTTTGACTTGGCACGAACCCGCGTCATCGGATTCGAGCAACGAGGCTGCGGGCGTTCCCTCCCTCATGCGTCAGACCCAGGAAATTCGCTACATGCCAACACCACTGCACATCTCATTGGCGATATAGAGGCACTTCGCAAAGCACGGGGTGTAGAAGCCTGGATCATCAACGGTGTCTCTTGGGGATCGACCCTTGCCCTCGCGTACGCCCAAGCTCACCCGGGCCGTGTTAGCGGCATTGTCCTCTTTGCCGTCACAACCACGAACAGGCAAGAAGTTGACTGGATCACTGAAGGAGTCGGCGCGATCTTTCCGGAAGCCTGGGACCGATTTGCCTCACACGCTGAACGAAGCGGAATCGGATACAGGCGTGGGGAGAGCCGGTTAGTCGCGGCATATGCACAGCTCTTGAACTCAACGGACCCGGCTACCCGCGACGCAGCGTCTCGCGAGTGGGCGTTATGGGAAGATACTCACGTTTCCATCGGTGCAGGTGACTTCGTTCGAGATCCCCGGTGGGAGAACAAAACCTTTCGCGTGGCCTTTGCCCGGCTCACCACACACTATTGGACCCACGTCGGCTTTAATGACCAACCTCTAATCGAGAACATGGAACCTATACAACACATACCGGGAACGCTCATCCAGGGAAGACGTGACATTTCCGGGCCCGCGATCACCGCCTGGGAACTGCACCGTCACTGGCCAGGGTCAAGCCTCATAATCGACGAGGGTGACGGCCATGGCGGCTCCACCATGGTCGAGCATTGGGATCAGGCAAATGCTGAACTCGTTGCAAAACAATTCGACTGATGCGTAGCGTGGTGGAGACCCCAACATGTGGCCCTCCGCAAGGCTAGCGACGCCGACAGTTTGAGCTCACGCCCCTAATCAGCAATCACCTCGCTTTCATCCCAATCTCGGTGGCAACACCCCCGGATCATTAGTGAGACCTGCCTAGATCCATTGGAGATAACGGGAAATCGCAATGGAGCATTTCTCGCAGGCGGCATGCACGATCCGGAAGAATACCCCTGCAGCGTCGGTTCCCATGGGCAAAAGTCCACCGCCATCAATGTATGTCGATATCGGCATAGGTTGATGAACTGGGCTACCCTCCGAATGAAATGGAAGGGACCAGGCTGTTATTCCAAGTCATCGGCGCCGACTATATGGCCGCAGCCGTCATCGACCGGCTGGTACACCACGGGCGACTCTTGAAGTTCCGTGGTGAGTCCTACCGAGTCAGAAATGCGTCGATGAAGTAAGCAGACCGCTGAAATGGCACAAAACGTGCCGCGGTGGCCTGATTCTTAGCGCTGAAATGGCCTACTTTAACTTGACGAAACACACGGGTCCCCTCACCTCGCCGACGGAGACACATCAGTTCCGGCCACGGGCCCGGCACCTCGGGTCGAATGGCCTTTAATTACCGCCAGATGTTATCCAAAACACCTAAATGCGGAAAGTGGAGGTAACGCTTTCATTACGTTCCTGTGCCGGGCTGTCACCGGTCCGCCGCATGTTCTCGGTACTTTCGTCTTGGGTGACGGGCAAATAAACTACCGATCGGTCAGTAACGGGGGGTCCCGGAGGTAAATGGGTGCTGGGCTGACTGTGACCCAGAGTACATTTGCCACATACAGGTAAAGGCAATGGGGGAATCACCTTTCTTCTGCTGTCCCTGGGTTAACAACCCATCCGTGGCATTCAGGCCGTCAACCATGGCCCCTTTCCACAGACAAGCTATGAGGATGATTTCTTGCCACTGCACTTTCCACGTCAGCGCGTAGCCCGTCGATTCACGAAGCCCTCGGGTAGTGCTCGACAGATGTTGATCCGATGATCGGCTTCATCGTCAAGAGGTTCATCAATTACGCGATTCTTTCAGCCATTGCGACCCTCAGCGCTTACGTCTTGGCGAGTGTGATTCTGAATCCCGCCAGCCGGTATCTTGGCCGCAATCCTCGGCCCTCCGATGAAACCATCAACGCGATCCTCGACGGCTTGGGCGTCAACCCCACCACCCCGGTGATTGAGCGGTTGTGGGCATGGATTATGAGGTTGGTGACGGAGGGTTCCCTCGGCGACACCATCCACAACACCAGCGTCATCACCGAAATGATGGCCCGAGCTGGCACCAGCCTTCGCCTGCTCATCTTGGGCACCTTTATCGCCGCATTCGTCGGCGTTGCCTTGGGCGTCTGGGGCGCTGTGCGGCAGTACAAGGCCAGCGACCAAGTCATTTCCTATGCATCCTTTACCGTCCTGGCCATGCCGGCCTTTGTGATCGGCATCCTGTTGATGATCTTGGCAACTTCGCTCAATGACTTCCTGGGCCTGCAGTTGATCAACTTCACCGGTGAATACACGGCCGGGCTTGAGGGAGGCTGGTGGACACATTTCTGGGACCGTGCCGCTCACTTGTTGCTCCCGACCATTTCGCTGGCACTCATGGGAGCCGCCGGATACTCCCGGTACCAGCGCAGCGCCATGCTTGACGTGTTGGCGGCGGACTACATCCGCACCGCGCGTTCCAAGGGCCGCACCCGCCAATCAGCCCTTGTGCGGCACGGAGTCCGGGTGGCCCTCATTCCCATGTCAACGTATTTTGCCTACTCCTTCGCCACCGTCCTGGCTGGTGCGGCCGTCACCGAACTTGTCTTCAGTTGGCATGGCATGGGCGAGATGCTGGTCCAGGCGATCAGCCAAAGTGACATCAACGCCTTTACCGGGGCCATCTTGTTCAACGCCATCTTGATCCTCATCGCCGGAACCCTGGCGGACATTGTGTACGCAGCCCTTGACCCGAGAGTGAGGGTATAAGCATGTCGATTCTTGAAGAAGTTACCATCGCCGACGTCACCGCCAGTGACACCGAAATTATTCAGTCCAAGAAGCCGGTCTCCCGCTCCCGTCTTATCCTCTCCCGTTTGCGCAGCACACCGCGCTTCTGGGTGGGCATCATTGGCCTGGGCAGCATCTGTCTGTGGGCTATTTTTGGCCTTATCCCGAATGCGTGGAACGCCACCGATCTTGACGTGTACAACATGGGCTCAAGCCCTACGGCCCTACACTGGTTTGGCACCAGCGACATCGGCGAGGACATTTACGCCCAAACAATTGTTGGCCTGCGCAAATCCCTGATCATCGGCCTCCTCGTGGGCCCCCTAGCTGCCATCATTGCAGGCATTGTGGGCGCCATTGCCGGTTACCTCGGCGGCTGGTGGGATCGAGCCATCGTCTGGGTCATCGATCTGTTGCTAGTACTTCCGAGCCTGTTCCTGTTCATCCTGCTCAGCCCCATCTTCAAATCGTTGTCCTGGGTGGCGTTGATCTTCCTGCTATCAGGCTTTGGCTGGATGATCATGGCCCGCGTGATCCGCGCACAGACCAAGTCGCTGCGGGATCGTGACTTCATCAAGGCGGCCCGCTTTATGGGCGTGGACACCTGGACCATCATTCGCCGGCACGTGCTGCCCAATGTGTCCTCCTTGCTGATCATCGACGCAACGTTAGGCGTGGGCGGTGCCATCCTGAGCGAGACCACGCTGAGCTTCTTCGGCTTCGGCATCCAGGCGCCGGACGTCTCCCTCGGCACGCTGCTGTCCGCAGGCCAGGGTGCCGCCGCAACCCGCCCCTGGCTCTTCATCTTCCCCGCCGCCATCCTCGTATTTACTGTGCTCTCCGCCAGTCTTGTCGGCGATGCCCTGCGCGACGCCGTCGATCCAACCTCCGGAGTAAACCGTGATTGAGAACCTGAGCATAGAAGCCACCGAGGCACCCAAGCTGAACACGCCGTCGAACCCCGCACAGCACCTGCTGGAAGTACGTGACCTCACCGTCACCTTCCCTCAGCCAGGCGGTGCCGTCACAGCTGTGCGCGGCGTCAACTACCACGTGGACCAGGGCGAGTTCCTGGGCATTGTGGGCGAGTCAGGCTCGGGAAAGTCTGTCACCTCGCTGGCGGTGATGGGGTTGCTACCCTCCTCGGCGAAGGTCACCGGCGACATCCTCTTTGAAGGCAAATCGCTGTTGGGCCGAAGCGACAGGGACATGTCCAAGCTGCGCGGCGACGGTATTTCGATCATTTTCCAGGACCCGCTGTCCGCGCTGACCCCCGTGTATACGATCGGTGCCCAGATCGCCGAAGCGCTGCGACTGCACGACAGCAAGCTGTCCAAGCTGGCGGCCAACGTGCGCGCCGTGGAATTGCTGAAGGTGGTGGGGATCCCCAACCCGGAACGCCGCGCCCAGGCCTTCCCGCATGAATTCTCCGGCGGCATGCGCCAGCGCGCCATGATTGCCATCGCCATTGCCAACAACCCTCGCCTGATTATCGCCGATGAACCCACGACGGCGTTGGACGTCACCATCCAGGCGCAGATCCTGGAGGTGTTGCAGAAGGCGAAGGAGCTGACAGGCGCCGCGGTGGTACTGATCACTCACGATTTGGGTGTGGTGGCCGGCAATGCTGACAGGCTCGCCGTCATGTATGCGGGGCGGATCGTGGAGACCGGAACAGTCGACCAGGTGTTCAGTGCGCCTTCGATGCCGTACACCATTGGTCTTTTGCGTTCCATGCCGAATCTGGCCACCGCCGGCCATACCCGGTTGGTGCCGCTGGAAGGACGACCGCCGCAGCTGAGCAATCTGGCACCTGGTTGTCCTTTTGCGCCGCGCTGCCCCGTGGCGATCGACGCCTGCCGGACCAGCGAACCGCCGCTGACAATGATTGGCGATGACCCGCTGAATTCCTCGGCCTGCCTGCGGGTTTCCGAAATCGCCAGTGGCGGGCTCAAGCGCGCTGGACTATACCCCGTACCGGCGCCCCTTGCAGCGGCCGAGCGCGCAGTGGTTGCCCCGGAAAGCGTGTTGGAAGTTGCCGCACTCAAGCGGCACTTCCCGCTGACCAAAGGCTCGGTATTCAAACACACCATCGGCAAGGTGCGGGCCGTGGATGGTGTCAGTTTTGAAATTAGGGCTGGCCAGACGCTGGGCTTGGTGGGCGAATCCGGCTGTGGCAAGTCCACCACCATCATGGAGATTCTGGAATTGACCAAACCCCAGGCCGGCCAGGTCATCATCAACGGGCGGGACGTGGCAACGCTGTCCGCCAAGGAACGCCGAGCGCTGCGCCGGGACATCCAAGTGGTGTTCCAGGACCCCATGGCGTCCCTGGATCCGCGGCTTCCCGTTCAGGACATTGTGGCGGAGCCGCTGACGGTCCACGGCATTGCGCCCAAGCAGAGGCTAAAAAAGGTTGCGGATGTTCTGGAGGTCGTGGGCCTGGATCCGTCGATGGCGTCACGGTATCCGCACGAATTCTCGGGCGGGCAGCGCCAGCGCATCGGCATTGCTCGGGCACTTGTCACCGATCCCAAGATCGTGGTGTTGGACGAGCCCGTTTCCGCGTTGGACGTTTCCATCCAAGCCGGCGTCATCAACCTGTTGCAGGACCTGCAGGAAAAACTGGGGTTGTCCTACTTGTTCGTGGCCCATGACTTGGCCGTGGTGCGGCAGATTGCCGACACCGTTGCCGTCATGTACCTGGGCAGGATTGTGGAAAGCGGACTCACGGAACAGATCTTCGACAACCCGCAGCATCCCTACACCCTGGCACTGCTCTCCGCGGTCCCCGTGCCGGACCCGGTGGTGGAACGCACCAGGATGCGGATCATCCTTGACGGGGACCTGCCCAGTCCTACCGAAGACATCAGCGGCTGCAACTTCCGTACTCGCTGCCCGCTCTACCGGTTGATGGATGAGCCCGGTCAGCAACTGTGCCGCAGCGATGACCCGCAAGGACGCCCGGTCAATGGCAGCCTCGTGGCCTGCCATCACGCCGAGCACATTGACCTTATGGCCACCTAGTAACCACCGCACAAGACCCACCGCGACCACCAACCCGTCGGGACGCGAGCGATGGCCCGCCGGGAACACTCAATGGGAGGAAATAATGAAACACATTAACAAGATGGTCGGAGCCGGAGTCTTAGCTCTGGCCCTCACGGTCACCAGCTGCAGTGCTGGCGGCGGCGGCAATTCCGCCGTGGAAAAAAGCAAGGGAGCTGCTAACTCGGCAACGCTACCCACAACAGCCTGGGAAGTCGCCAGCTATGACAAGGTAACTCAAGGGGGGACGTTAACCCTTGCCGTTGACCAGATGCCTGACAACTGGAATACGATGCAGGTTGACGGGAATGTCAAGGCAGGTAGTGAAATCCTCGATCCCACCACGGGTGGACCTGTCCGCAACACCGTCGACGGTGGTTGGGAACTCAACCCCGACTATGCGACAGATGTGAAACTCGTCAGCGAAGATCCGCAGGTTGTTGAGATTAAGCTCAACCCCAAAGCCGTCTGGGAGGATGGCACTCCCATCACCTACAAGGACTACGACGCCACGATCAAGGCGAACAACGGCAGCAACAAGGATTACCAGATTGTGGGGGACAACGTCTACAAGGACATCGAATCGGTCACCCGCTCGGACACTGACTACAACTTCAAGATGACCTTCAAAAACAAGAACGCGGATTGGCCCTCCATCCTCGGCGGCAGCACGGCCGGCGCGGTCCAAACGGCCATCCTGCCTGCAGCCGTTGCTGCTGATGTTAAGGCCTTCAATGAGGGCCATAAGTCCAAGCCGCTTCCCTCCAGCGGTGCGTTCAAGGTCTCCAAGGTTGACACCGCCGGACAGGTCATCACCCTTGTCCCCAACGACAAGTGGTGGGGCCAGAAGCCGAAGCTGGACAAGATCATCATGAAGGTGGTTTCCCGTGACGCCCTTGCCCAGGCTTACGCCAACAAGGAACTCGACGCGTTTAGCATCGGCACCAACAAGAACAACTACGACACCGCCAAGAAGCGCGCCGACGGTGCCATCCAGCAGTCCGGCGGCCTGACCTGGAACCACGTCACCATCAACGGCTCCAAGGGTCCGCTGGCCGATCCGAAGATCCGCCAGGCGGTGGCCCGCGCCATTGACCGCGACACCATTTCCGCCAGCCGCTTGAGCCCCATCGGTGCGCCGGTGTCCAGCCAGAATAGCTACATCTACATGCCCGGCCAGAAGGGCTACACAGACAACGCCACGTCAGTTATCGGCTTTGACACCGCCAAGTCCGAGGAACTGCTCAAGGAAGCCGGTTACACCAAGGCCGCCGACGGCACCCAGGAAAAGGACGGCGCAAAGCTTGAAATCACGTACACCCTCGATGCCAACAACCCAGTGGCAGAGCAGATCTTCAAGCAGCTCCAGGCAAATCTGAAAGTTGTTGGCATCACCCTCAAGAACGACACCGTTCCGGCCGACAAGTTCTTCTCCGACTACGTGCTCAAGTCCAACTTCGACATGACCGGATTCGCCTGGTCCGGCACCGCGTACCCGGTTGCCTCGTCGGAGTCGATCTTCTACCCCGCGGATGCCGGTCAGAACTTCACCGGGCTCACCAACGACAAGCTCGGGGACATGTGGGCCGCGGCCAATGCGGAGCTCGATCCCGAGAAGCGCGTTGAGCTTGCCAACGAAATCGACAAGACGATCTTTGCCTACTCGCCTGTCATCCCGCTAACCCCGACCCCGAACACGCTTGGTGTGAAGACGGGTCTGGTCAACTACGGCGCGGCACAATTCCAGTCCATTGACTGGACCACTGTGGGCTTCACGTCCTAACCGATTCACGCACAAGGCTCTGGCCCCGCTCTATATGAGCGGGGCCAGAGCCTTGTGCGTGAACCACAGATGCAGCTCTCAGCTCAAGGCGCTTGCCACAGCCACTATCGAAAGCACCACACTGACGACGACGGCCCTGCGGTTCCACCGGCTTGTCACCTCACGCGGGGGCACGGGGGGACTAACAGAGAGACCTTCCCTGACCTGATCTTCCTGAGTCCGCTCCCACACATCCCACGTGCTTTGTATCTGTTCCTGGGCTACAGGGATGGTAATGCTGGTCCTTCCGCCGGGACTTTCTGAACTTTTGCGGGGAGCCGACCCAATGCGCGGGCCCAACTTACCGGCCCCTGGCGCGCCCCAGCTGGCGATCCGCCCCGCCGTCGTGTCAAAGCTGACGTTTTGGGCCACCCGGAAGGCCGTGAGTGCTGCGAAAGGGATGGTGTGCTCGCGCAGGATGTTCACCACGGTGAGCCCTTCGGGGCCAATCTCCAGCCGCGGGCGCCACAAAAACAGGAATAGGCCCCAAGCAACGATCAGCAGCCATGGCAGGAAGTGCCAAATGGATGTCCCGGTTCCTGTGAGTATCAAGTTTACGGCGAAGAAGAGGCAAAACGCCCATGCGATGACAGCCAGCAAGCGGGTAGGTGTGGAGTACACGGCCCCGTTTACAGCCCTCACGGCGCAACCGCCGGTGTCTTCTTGTCCCAGCCGAGCATGCAAACCTTTGGCGTTCCTAGTAGGTGACGTCCCTGACCGGCATCCGGACCCAGCCAGCGTGAGCTCACGCTGCGCAGGAGGTGCCCATGGGCCGCCAAGATCCTGTTGGTGGTGAAGGCAAGGCCAGGGGGAACCTTCCAGAGGTAGTGGCGGCGCGCGGGCAGGCCCGCCGGGGACAGCTCAAAACCGGAGCCAACAAATAGTTGCCCCCATTCAAGGACTACCGGGTCTAAGTTCGAGGTAACAGGCACCATTTCCATAGTCCCTCAAGGATGCCAGACTTTTTCCCCTGCCCCGCTTCCGCCGCCACTGTGCACCCCTGTGGCGGCTCCACCAGACACCACCTCCACCCTGTACAGTCCGCGCCGAGGCGGCCGTGCGGAAATTTGAGGAGGAAGCCGGCATCGCCGGAGACATCTTTGCGCCGTGGGACATCGGCAACTACCAGACGCCGAGGAAGTTAGCGAGGGGTAGTTTGGCGACTCTCCATGGCTGTCATGAGTGCAATTGCCCCGCTTTCGGAACCGTTGACGGATGATTGTTTGATCCCGGATTTATAGGATCTGCAACTCTCCGGCCCAGCGAGGATTGGAAGCGAAGCAAATACCCGTCCGGGTCCTGAACAAGAAACTGGGCCACTCCTGCCTCGACTATCCCGGTTCTGTACCATTTTGTTTCCGGCTCCATGAAAAGCGGCCAGTCAGCGACTTGAAGCGCAGTAATCAGCGGGTCAATTGAATCAACGGAAATCTGGAAATTGACGCCTCGGCCCAGTGGCCGGTCCAATGCTGCAGGAGTCCAGTTTCGGCCGACGCCGGCTTGCTCGATCATGACGTGCACGTTGCCGCGCGTGATGTAGGCGAACCCTTCCTCAGGGCGATCGAACAACGTCTCGAAGCCGCACAAACGGCACCAGAAGTTCAGGCTGTCTTCGAGGGAATTCACCAGTAGTTCCGGAACCAGGCCGGGGCTGTACGTGCTGTCCTTGGCTGTCATACGTTTTAGTGTGTCAGTTCGCTTGCTTTGCTGTGGACATTCAATTGCGCCCGGGAAAGCCGAGGGTGCCAAGAACCCGGAGCGGGTAACCGGCGTTCGAGCCAGAATTATCGAATTACCCAACGAAAACTCTTCATTTCGGTCACGGAAAGTCTCACTGCTTGCTGTTCGATATGCTAGCAGTTGGGGTGCGCCATGCGTAAAGTCCGGGAAACGGGAATAGCAGCGTCATTTCCAACATTTTTTCGTCGCTTCCGCGCACCTTGCGCGACGCCCGCCAGAAATGATGTCGCATGAGAATTCGTTCTCCTGTCCTGGACCGTGTGTTGCCTCAGACGCATCCATGGCCCCGATAAGCGCCATGGTGCTAACCGGTCTTGCAAGCCTTCAGCAGCGACCCCGGCGGACGCGAACGGTCCGGTTGCGTCATTCGCGGTCCCTGACACCCAATCGCCCAAGCACTGCATCCCGCCGAGCTCCTCGCGGCAATCAGCTTCCACAATCCGGGATCGCGGCTGAAGGGCTGAGACGGGGAGCTAACTCAGGAGCTTCTGCGATGGCTTCCACCGGTGCGAGAGCTATCGGTATCGAGCCGAAGGTTCCTAAAAACGGCGCCTTCCGCGTGCCTTCTTGCTCCGCCAATCCGAGAAAACTCAACCAGCGTTTCATCCTAAACCCTATTTCCGATGACTCCGCTGCCGGCCATCAGACGTGAAACCACTAGTTTCCCCGCGTCCGTGGGCACTTTAGTTGTGCGGGCTGTCAGTGACTGGCACTCGTGGTTGCGACCACGTGCTATTGCCGGAACGGTCTAGGTGCCCCACATGGAGCCTGAAGAAGATCGTGAATACGGGTTCCCGGTCGTCGGGTGCAAACGACCATCGAGGTCTGGGGTGCGTTAGCAGAACCGGCCGTGGGTTGAACTATGCACCGCCTGCCGCGTCATCCGGGTTCACACTCACTGCACCCGCATCCGCATCTGAACGGGAAAGCTCCTCGCGGAGCTGGTCGTCCGTGCCACCGAGCCTCCCTGCTCCTGGTTCACCGTCGCTGCCGGAGTCTTCGTTTTCAAAAAAGTTTCGATCCGGTGCGCCCAAGCTTGCGTCGTCGTCGAGCGATTGCTCATCGCTTTCCTGACCGCGCAGCGTGGGATCAGGGGAGCCCGGATTTGTGGCCGCTCCCTCTGGCATTTCATCTTCAGGGGTTGGAGAACCGTAGCCGGCTTCGACCGGTTCCTGGCTGCGTT
The DNA here is from genome assembly GCF_054511095.1 of Arthrobacter sp. TMN-49. Classification (NCBI taxonomy): domain Bacteria; kingdom Bacillati; phylum Actinomycetota; class Actinomycetes; order Micrococcales; family Micrococcaceae; genus Arthrobacter; species Arthrobacter sp. TMN-49. Next base: position 25,945 of record NZ_JBTNDH010000014.1, read on the forward strand.
CTGTGTTGGCGGAGTCGTTGCTGTTCATGGCGCTCTCCCTTAGTAGCTACTGCGATGGACGTATTTCCAGAGGGCCATTCCACGATGGACGACGCCACAGGACAGCGTGTCTGGTCCTGACCTGCGGAACTGTCAGTGCGAAAGACCAGGTGTTGGGCCTGTCTCTCTCACTGTAACTACAAGCCGTTACTTGCGAAACCCCACGGAGTTGGGAACAGTGTGAGGAGAAGCAATTCATTTTCCACGAGAATCTGGAGACAATGCAATGAAAGTCCTGATTAAACTTTTGGGTATCGTCGCAAGCTTGGCCGCCGGCGCGGCAGCGCGCAAGGCACTAGGGGCAGGATGGAGAAAGAGCACCGGGAATGAACCGCCGAAAGATGCGGGGGACCTACAAAATTCCTTGCCGGGTGTCCTAGTGTTTGCACTGATCACCGCCGCGTCAGGTGCCGTCATCCACGTGGTGACCCAACGCTTGGGACGGAAGGCCACGCTCCGCCTGGAGCAGTACCCCGGCGAAGTATAGAATATTCGACCCCGCTCGGACGCCGCTCAGCACCAAGCTTGGCGCGGCCGCAGGAATGACGGCTGCCGCTCCACTATCTGCCGGGCGGCGTCGCCCGGAGGTAGCAAAGGGTCCCGGACGGGTTAGATCACCGGCGGTGCTGCAGGGAAGAACGGGTCAGGATGTGTGGGTGAGGTAGGTTCGGGAACCGGGGGAACAGGTTCCTTTGGATCATCCGGCTGGTGAGGGTCAGAGGGTTCGGTGGGATCCGTCGGGGAATCGGGATGGGGATTGCCCGGGAACGGTTCCTGAGCCAAGGGTTGCGGCTCGGTGGGCTGGTGCTCATTCATCTCTGTTGCCTCTCGTCGATGTCTCATATTCGCGGCCAGATATGGAAAGAACTCGGTGTGCTGACCACCATCGTGTTGATGAGTGGACGATTTCCATGCTAGCGAGCCGTCCAATGCTCGTCTACAGCTTTGGGCACGTCGGACACTTCACGGGGCATGGATATTTTCGCGGGTCCTCGCTACAGTCGAAGTGGTGGATGAAGCAGGCATCGCCGCGAGTTGCACTTTGAGTGCTGGTGTTGGAGATGTCAAGGGGCTTCATCGAAGCGACCGAATGTTTTACTACGTTTACCAACGCGAATGCGGAGGACAAACCATGTTTGAACACTTCACTACTGTTGATGAAATCTTCCATTACAAACTGGGTTCGGCTCTGACCATGGAATACGATTCCTTGGAAATGCTTGGGGACATGGAAAAGGGCGCCATGCGCAGCGATCTCAGGGAACTGTTTCACGAGCACGCGCATGAAACACGCCAGCAAATTGAAAACCTGCAGCAGTGCTTTGCCCTGTTGGGGGCTGAAGCTCATCAGGGGCCATCTCCCGCTACCAAGGGATTGGCCAAAGAATCTAAAGCCCTCATGGCCAAGACTGACAACTCGCTCGTGGACGCCGTCGTGCTTGCAGGGGCGTTGGAGACTGAACACTATGAGATGGCCGTCTATGAAGCCCTCATCTTTCAAGCCAAGGCCAGGGGTGCTGCCGGGATCGCTGAACTGCTGAATCAAAACCTGATGCAGGAAAAGGCTGCCATAGAGAAGATCATGGTGGCGTCCGATGCAATCTCCCGCGCGGATGCCACGTCCCAAGAGGATCCAGGCACAGCGCCGGAGCCTTCCGTTAGTGCGCCGCCCTATCTTCCCCCGGGAAGCATTTAGCCGCCAGATTTGTCGCTGCTCAACATGGAAGGACGGGAACATGCCTACGAAACAAAATCCCGGCTTGAAGGCTCCAGAGGAGTATCAGGCGCTTCGGGACGACGGTGCGTCTGAGCAAAAGGCGGCCAGGATTTCCAACGCAGCCGCGAAAAGGGGCCGTTCCGCTGTGGGACGGAAAGGTGGCACGTCCAAAGACTATGAGGACTGGACTGTTCCGGAACTTAAGGAAAAGGCCAAGGAAATTGTGCTCAGTGGATATTCACGCAAGCGCAAGGACGAGCTGATCCAACCACCACCCGTACGCAGCCGCCATTTGCGGTCAATCAGGAGGATGACATGAACGACAGCACCAATGAACCGGTGGAGATATCCACACGAATGCGTCCAGGGGAATGGACTCAGGAGACACTTGCCGAATTGCTGGCCTCCTATCAACAGAAACTGCGCGAGATGGGCGCCTCCGAGAACGAAATCGAGACATCCGTCGAAACTCCGGAAGACGGCTCCGCGAATGTCAAGGTCAGCTGGCGGCACGCCGGCGTGCACACTTTCGCCGACATGGGCCAGGGCACCGTGGAGGAGGCGGATAATTCGCGGGGCCATGGCGAAGCCATTCCCCGCGGTGAAGCAACTGATGATTCCAAGGGACTCGGTGCCGTGTTCGGCGATGCGGAGCGGTCAGCCATTGACGAGCCACCCACCCGCCGCGCAATGGAAGCTCTAGAGAACCAACCCGACCCCGATCTCGTAGTTTTTACTAATGACGAGGGAAAGACTTACGTCGAAGACACGGGCCCTGCCAAGGAATGACACATCGTCTGGGAGCAGTCAGTGGACTGCTCCCGGTGAAGAAGAACAAGCAATCACACCAGGAGGAATGCAATGGGTATCGGCGACAAGTTTGATGCAGCTAAGGACAAGGTCACAGGGAAGATCAAAGAAAGCGTTGGCAAGGCCACCGATGACAACTCCATGGTCGTGGAAGGCAAGATCGAACACGCCAAGGGCACCGCGAAGGACAAGGTGGCGGACATCAAGGCCCATTTGAAGGAGGACGCAGCTGACCTCCACACGGACGACACTGAGGGTGGGGCGTCAACCACGCGCGCCGAGTGAGGCCCACGCCAAGGCGCAGCGAGGAGGGGAAGCTGGCAGCCTCCCCTCCTCGCTGCGCCGTCAGGGACCTCCACCGACTGGCACGTAAGGAACCCCGTGTAACGGCCGACGTGCCCACCGGATGTAGCCAAAGATAAGAATTTCCCAGGGTGCAGTCCTCCTGCGCAGTCTCAGAGGTATTCATGTTGAAGGTTGTTATGGATGATCTGCCTATGACTATTGGGTTGCTTCACGTCGCCTTGCATGGCGGAGTCGGCCGTCCTTCGTGATCTCGGTGTACCGGACTTCAGCTACGAGCTTTGGCGTGACCCACACTGCATCGGGGCGGGCAATTGCTCACAGTTGCCATCCCATGCCGCCGGGATGGCCCGGCCCCCGCCAGTAAGCGACGCCCCAGCCTGGGGGACGGCGGCGTCCGTGCCAAAATCGCCGTCGGCTGTGTCCGTGGTGCTGCTGGGTTCGGGCGGCTCCTTCATCAGATGGATGAGCCAGTTCTGTTGAGCACCTAAGCCGGGAGTGTTGATCAAGGTATAGGGACCGAGTACCCCTCCCAAACAGCCGACTTTCACGCACTACAGGACAGCCATGACTTCTTTGCCGTCACGCTGCGCCGTCGATCTGGCAGAGCAAGCCCCGGACATCTCGCAACCTTACTTGCATTGTTCCTTCACTGACAAGGACAAGTCAGGCTTTCTCGGCCGAGGATTAGTTGTCGACTTTACAGCTATCCGGGCCACCAGAATCGGCGTTGAGCAGTGCCCTGAAGCTGACAGAGTGGTTCGGTGAAATCGCTCCGAAGCTGCTGTGGGGTGGACGCGAGTCTTTGTGCCGTTACACAATGTTGGTCTACGCGGGTGGGTAGTTTTCGTTTCGAAGGACGCGTGCTAGGTGAGCGGCATTGCGGGAAAGTACCGCCGTGGCAGAGGCCACTACCTCGGGAATAGTGTCGAGGTCCTTGTAGTCCACCGTATGCATGGCTTCACCCACCCAATACGTCGCCCCCTGAGCTGGAAAGGTGAAACCGACGTCGTTCATCCCCTGCATCATGTCGGCAATAACTTTGTGGGCGCCGTCCTCATTTCCTACAACGGCGACGGTGGCTACCTTGCCGAACATGATGGGTCGGCCCTGATCATCAGTCTCGGACAAGTCTGCGTCGAGCCTTTCCAGAACCTGCTGAGCGAGACTGCAGGCATGCCCCATCCAGATGGGGGTGGCAAGGACAATGATGTCAGCGGCGAGGATTCTTGCCCGGATGGCGGGCCATTCATCGCCGTCCCCCATGTCGATCTTTACCCCGGGTATTATCTCGTGGTCGACGACGCGCAGCGAAGCTGTGGTGACGCCGTGTTTTTCCAGTTCGTCCAAAACATGGCGTGCCAAGAGTTCACTACTTGAAGGTTCCGGAGACGGGGTGAGACTACAGACGATGGCGATAGCTGATAGGTCGGTCATTGGTGTGTGTTCCTTTCAAGATCTCGGAGAAACTGAATGGCTACACGCGCCTGCTGATCAGAACCAATCTTCTGCGTCGTTTGCAGGTGGCATGTGGCTTGCGGCCCGGCCGTTTCCTAGGAAGAAACACCGGCCTACTAGCAGTACATCACGCAAAGGGGTTGCAGGTCACTGTTCGTCCTAGGTAAGCGAATGAAGCGCCTGAAATGGCGGTGCGGCCCGGCCTTCTCTGATGAAACAGGGTCATGTCGTCAAGACTGTCACAGGCGTATTGACGTTGACCAGTGAACGCGACGGCGTTGGCCCGGAACTGTGGATTTTGCTCCTGGGGGTGGGCAAAACCGGTCTGAAGGTGCATGATGATGCCATGAGGGTGCACGTGATTTGCTCTGCATAGTCTAGGGGCAGGTGGCGACGCTACCGCGGCAGTATAGGACGGAGATGATTCGCCATGGACGCAACGGCGTGGATTTGGATTTGGATTGTCATTGCCATCATCGTGGTGTTGCTGGTTGTAGTTATTCTGTTGAGACTTAGTCGGGAGCGGCGAATACGTCAGTCTGAGGAACTGAAGGAAAAGGCCCGCCAACAGGCGACCAGATTGCGCGAGGACGCAACCGAATCTGGCCTGACAGCCCGGGAGAATCAGGCAGCGGCGGCACGGACAGCGGCTGACGCGGAACAAGCTGCGGTGGCTGCCGACCGGTTGAGGATCGAGGCGGAACGACAGCACTCGGCCGCCGCCGAAAATGATTCCCGTTCGAAGGAGCAGCTCCATGAAGCAGCGGTCATTGATCCGGACGTCGATGTGTCAGGAAATACAGGCACGCCAGAGGATGGGGGCGCCGGGACATCCCGTGCTACTTCCGCGGGGCGGGCATCGGACCAGGAAGGAACGCCCATGGAGGGCGTAAGTGACGGCTCAAACTCCACTCCCGACGACGAACCAAACGCGGGTGGGCGCGGCCGGCACAGCCAAGGGCCGGACAACGCATAACCAGTCTGAGTCATTCAGTCCGCAATGAGGCGGCTGCCGAGGAAAGGAAAGGGTCATGAGTATTGGTGCTGGAGTTCTGCTGTTTGTTGTTGGTGCAATTCTTAGATTTGCACTCACAGTTCAAGTGGACTGGATCGATTTGCTGCTCGTCGGGAACATCCTCATGGGCGCGGGCATCGTCGTCTTCGTACTGGGTCTGATTTTCACGTTCCGCAGACGGCGTTCGATGTCCAGTCGCCGCACGGTGGTCGGTCAGGAAGACGGTGGCGTAGTCAGACGGACGACCAATACCGACAACACAGAGCTCTAGCACCAGGCAGGACGGTTGCTAGCCGTGTACTCAGCGGGACTTTGATTCGCCTGCTGTTGTTGACCGTCGCATTATTTGACGATGAATCCGCCACCTGGTTTGTCGACGAGCCGGGTATGGAAACGCCCCGCCGGGATGTTCCTGGCGGGGTGTTGGTTGTCAAGGTGGTGGCGTGATCGTCAGCGGTGCCGGGCGGGTTATTCGCCGAATTCGGTCACCGCTGATTGTGTTGCGGTTTGGTCCACGATCGCACTTTTGGCCAGGCAGGTGGCCATGAGTGCGGCGAGGGCGAGGTTGTTCACGGTGCGCGAGTAGCCGCGGGATGCTTGGTGGATGACCTGTGTTGCGTCCCCGGCGAAGATCGGGTCTCATCGGCCGGCGAATCCGAGATGTCCCTTGATGTAGTTGGTGATTTCTTCTAGGTGCGACCCTTCCGATGGTGAACCGGGTCCCAACGCGCTGGTCCAGGGCCGCCAGCTTCAACCGTCTGTGCAGGGTGGGTTGGCCGATGTGCAGCAACGCGAAATGTGACTCCGTATCCATTGACACATTGCCGAGCATCCGCAGTGCGTCGAGGTCCTCGTTGGAGAGCACCCTGCGACTTGGCCGGTCGTCAAGAATTTAGGAAGACCCGCGTACGGTAAATAAGCTACCGGTCCGATGCCCTCGGCGGCAGGCCTACTAATCACACCGTCCAATAACAGCCACCGGAGAAATACCCGGAGTGCCTTCGCTGCGACCCGGATCGAGCCCGCTGATTCCTCAGCACCTCGAAACACCAAAAAATCCATGGCCTCAGAGCTCGAGACTGTTCGCCAGACATTCCCGGTCTTCTCGGCCCACCAGCGCGGGAAAGGCCGTACCTGGTTCAAATAATTCACCACCGTGGTCGGGCGCGAGGACCGTTCAACCACCAAATACTTTCCAAACCGTGCCACCAACTCCTCTCGGTAGAGAGGGCCGGTGGGGGATCAGCAGTGCGTTCAATGCGCGGCCACAAGACACCCGGTAAACGCCGCCAGCGAAAGGGGAGTGCGGAAGTTACGGTATCGCTGGCGTCGCTCAGCAAGGAATGTGCAAATAGCCTCAGCGCGTCGCACCTGTGGGACGCCTCCTCTGTTGCAACGCTCGACGCCGTGGCCTCCAAATACCGCCGCCACGGCAAGACCGTGGCGATCACCGGTCTGGACAACCGCCGCTGTACCCCAACCGCCGCTGTACCCCAACCGCCGCCGTACTCCGAGCGACAATGTCACACCACGGGAGCATAATTGCTGTTAGGTGAAGCGGCGCGCAAACCGCCCAACGCCGGAGAGTCATGATGAGGAGCAGCAGATGACCAAGGAATTCAAGATCGTCCATGAGCAACAGATTGATGGCTCACCCGAGCAGGTGTTTGCCGCAGCCACAGTGGGCAGTGCGGGTTGGTTGTGGCCGGTGGACATCGAGTTGAAGCTTGGCGGCGCGGGCCCCTTTGGCAGCAGCGTTACGGCGTGGGATCCGCCGCATCGCTACGCGAACCACATGGACGGCGAGAACGGTTTTTACAACACCCTAGAGTTTGAGATCTCCGGGCGTCCGGACGGGAAATCATGGCTGCGTTACGTGCACAGCGGTGTCATCTTTGAGGACGAAGAAAACCAGTACGAAGCCGCCCAACAGCACACGGCCTTCTACCAGCACACCTTGGCCCAGGTGGTGAAGTACTTCCCGGGCCGGCAGGCCAGTTTCGCGGAGGTCCAGGGCCCGGAGGGTTCGGGTGCAGCTGATGCCTTCCGGCGGGTCAAGAACGCATTGGGGATTTTCGATGTCGAAGCCGGGCACAGCGTCAGCGTCGCCATCGATGGTGTTGGGCAGGTTGACGCCGAGGTGGACTACCTTGCCGAGAACTTCGTGGGACTGCGCACGCAGGACGCCATGTACAGGTTCTTTGGCCGCAACGCCTTCGGCTCAGTGGTGGGCATGACCATTCACCTCTTTGCCGAGGGTGCCGACGCCGGTGCCGACGCCGGCGCCGAAGCGGCGGCGTGGGTAGCCTGGCTGAAGGGGCTGTTTGGCTGACAGCTTTAGCCAGGGCGCGGGGACAAGCAAAACGCTGGGATAGGGCGCGTTGCTTGCACCAGCGATGCCCAAGTGTGACAGTGGTCATGGGCGGCACACACCAATAGCCGCCAACATTGATAAAGCAAAGGGGCTTTAGACATGACAACTGACATACCCATCAGTTCGAGCACCGTGTGGACCGTACTGGATCACCCCATGTGGATTGACGGCGCGCCCGTTCCCTCCGGCAGCGGGGCATGGCGTGATGTTCACAACCCGGCTCGCCGCGAAACTGTCATTGCCCGTGTCCCGGCCGGCACGGTGGACGATGCCAACCGCGCGGTGACGGCAGCCCGTGCCGCGTTTCCCGCCTGGCGTGCGCAGCATTTCACCGCACGGGCCAAGGCGCTGTGGGCCATCGCCGATGAACTTGAACGGCGGGCCGAGGAGTTTTCCCGGCTGACGGCACTGGATACCGGCAACGCCCTGCGCACCCAGGCGCGGCCCGAATCCACCAGCATGGTGGCCATGTTCCGCTACTTTGCCGGCATCGCCGGCGAGGTCAAGGGCACCACCCTGCCCGCCGGGGACGACCAGCTGCAATACACTCGACTGGAACCCCTGGGCGTGGTGGCCGCCATCCTGCCGTGGAATTCCCCGCTCCTGATTGCCGCGTTCAAGGTGCCTGCCGCGCTCGCCGCGGGCAACACGGTGATCCTCAAAGCCGCCGACGACGCTCCGCTGACCATCTTGCTGCTGGCCGAGGTGTGCAACAAGCACTTGCCCGCAGGTGTGCTCAACGCGCTCACCGGCCGCGGCTCCGTGGTGGGGGAGGCACTGGCCACCCACCCCGGCGTGGACAAGGTCTCCTTCACCGGCTCAACAGAGGTGGGGCGCCAGGTGGGGGCGCAGGCCGGTGGCCGGCTGGCACACATGTCGCTGGAACTGGGCGGCAAAAACCCCTCCATCGTGTTCCCGGACGCTCTCGACGGCGGCGGGCAGTCCGACGTCGAACTTATGGACGGCCTGCTCCTGGCCTCCCGCTTCACCCGCCAAGGGCAAAGCTGCACGGCCGGTTCCAGGCTGTACCTGCATGAAGACATTTTTGAGGAGGTGGTGTCGGGGCTGGCTGCCAAGCTGGATGCGTTGACGGTTGGCGACCCGCTGGACGAGGCCACCGACATGGGTGCCATCATCAACGCCAAACAACACGCCCACATCAGCGAATTCCTGGCGGAGGGCAGGTCCACTGCGGGCATGCAGGCCGTTCTGGGCGGGGAGGCGCCGCAGTCCGGTCCGCTGATGGATGGCTACTACCACGTGCCCACCTTGTTTACCGGTGGAAAGAATGAGTTCCACATTGCGCGGGAGGAGATCTTCGGCCCGGTGCTGGTGGCGATTCCCTGGCGTGATGTGGACGACGTGGTGCGCATGGCCAACGACACCCACTACGGCCTGGCCGCCTACGTGTGGAGCCACAACCTTGACGACGCCCTGAACACGGCGCACAGGATTGATGCCGGCTGGGTGCAAGTCAATCAGGGTGGCGGGCAAATGGTGGGGCAGTCGTACGGCGGGTACAAACAAAGCGGCACGGGCAGGGAAGTCTCCCTCGAAGGCATGCTCGAAGGATTCACCCAGACTAAACAAATCAACGTGAAGTTGCGCGGGGGCGGTGCCCGTGGCTGAGGAAACCGCAACCGTGGGAGCCCCGACGCCGGACAGTAGCGCAGCCGCTGCCACACTGCCGCTGGCCGGGGTGAAGATCATGGACATTTCCCGTGCGCTCGCCGGGCCCTACTGCGCAGCACTGCTCAGCGACATGGGGGCCGAGGTCATCAAGGTCGAAAGCGTCCAGGGCGGCGATTCGTCCCGCGCCTGGGCGCCCTTTGACGGCGCGCATTCGCTGTACTTTGACTCCGCCAACCGGAACAAACAATCAGTCGCCGTGGACTTTTACTCCGACGCCGGCAAATCCTTGTTGTGGGATTTGGCGTTGGCCAGTGATGTGCTCATTGAAAACTTCCGTCCCGGCGTGCTGGCGGCCACAGGCCTGGCTCCGGAGCTGTTGCGGGAAGCAAGCCCGAAGCTGATCATTGCCTCGGTAACAGGGTTTGGGCCCAGCGGGCCCCTGAGCCAGGCGGCCGGCCTGGATCAGGTGGCGCAGGGCATGTCCGGGCTGATGTCGGTGACTGGCCTGGACGTTGACCACATGTACCGGGTGGGCGTGCCCATAGTGGATCTTGTCACCGGGATCTACACGGCGTTTGGCATTGCCGCAGCCCTGGCCGGGCGCAAGGAGGGTGGGGCTGGGAGCTCAGTGTCGGCGTCGTTGTTGGAAACGGGACTTTCGCTCTCCGCGTTTCAGGGCCAGCAGTATCTGAGCACCGGCGAGGTGCCTGTGCCGCGCGGCAACAACCACCCGGTCCTTTCCCCGTATGGGGTGTTCAAGAGTGCGGACATTCCCCTCATCATTGCCGTGGGTAGCGAGAAACAGTGGGTTCAGCTGTGTGAGTTGCTGGGGCAGCCGGAGCTGGCCGGGCACCCGGACTACGCCTCCAGCCGCCTGCGGACTGCCCACCGGGACGAACTCAAGGAACTTATCGACGGCCTGCTGGCGCGCCAAAATGCCGCCGATTGGCTGCGCGAGCTGCGGGCCGCCGGCATCCCGGCCGGGCCCATCTACAACTACGCCCAAGCTTTTGCCGACCCGCAAGTCCAGTACCTGAACATGGTGCAGACAGTGACCCGCAGCGACGGCTCCGAGCTGCCGTTGTTGCGTGGCCCGGTGTCAGTCAACGGGCAAGCGCCCGCCGTACGCAAGGCGCCCCCCGCCCTAGGCGAGGACACGGTGGCCATTCTGAACGGGCTGGGGCTCAGCGCCGAACAGATCGCCGGCCTGGTGGCAGCCGGGGTGGTGGCCACCGCGCCGCCGGTGACCGCCCATGGCTGAGTTGCGCGTGGAACGCCACGGCGAGGTGGCCGTGCTGATCATCGACAACCCCGCCATGCGCAACGCCGTCACCCACGCCATGTGGCAACAATTCATGGCCCTGCTGCAGGACTTGGCTGCGGACGACGGCGTGAAGGTGCTGGTGGTGCGCGGGGCGGGGGAGCACTTCTCGGCAGGCGCTGACATTGCTTCGCTCAAGGCCATCCTGCACGATCCGGCCACCGGCCATCACGGCGGCCTGGACATCACGGCTGCCGAGGACGCGCTCGCGGCATTCCCCAAGCCGACCATCGCCGCCATCGATGGCTACTGTGTGGGTGGTGGCTGGCAAATTGCCGGTGCGTGCGATCTGCGGCTGGCCAGCACGGAGGCCGTTTTTGGTGTCACGCCAGCCAAAATCGGCATCGTGTACCCCTTGTCGGGGATTCAGCGGCTGGTGGATTTGGCCGGTCCGGCAACCGCCAAGTACTTATTGCTGAGTGGCGATTTTGTTTCGGCACCGGAGGCGCTGCGCCTAGGGCTGGTGACCAAGGTTCTCGCGGGGACGGCGTTTTGGGATGAGATCAGCGATTTTGCGCACCATCTTGCTGCGCGCTCGCAGTTCTCCCACCAGGCACACAAGGAGTTGGTCAACGTTCTCGGCGCCAGCGCAGCTGAAGTGTCCGGACTGTATGAACGCTGGCAACAGGAAATGGTGCGCAGTGCCGACGCCGAAATTGGGATCGCAGCGTTTCTGGCCAAGGAAACACCGCGTTTCACGTGGGTGCGCCCGGTTTAGCGGGCCGCCCGCCGACGGCGTGCCAGGCTGGCACGCCGTCGAACCGGGTCAGGATAGGCCAGAGCCTAGAGCACCTTGTTGCGGAAGTCCCTGACACACGGGCTGGCATTGTCGTCAACAAACACGACCCGATCGGCCACCCTGCGGGCAAAACCCATCTCATGCGTGACCACGATCATCGTCATGCCGACCATTTCCAGGGCTGTGAGGTTGTGGAACAGGTTAAGGCGGAGGCGGAACGCGGGCTAAGCCTCGCCACTGTGAGTCAAAACATGCACAGATGTAAACTTTGCACTTGTGCAATATATGCGCAGGTGCATATTCTTAGAGTATGGAAAAAAACACTGTGCCGTTGCGTGAGCGCAATCGTCTTGAGACGTGGGCGTTGATCCATGACAAGGCATCGCTCATGGCCTGCCAAGACGGTCTGACCAAGACCACCGTGGAAGCCATCGCCGATGCTGCGGGTGTTTCCAAGCGCACGTTCTTCAACTATTTCGCCTCCAAGGAAGACGCCATTCTTGGCATCCAGGCCCCCACGCTGTCCGAGGAGACCATTGCGGCCTTCCGTGAGGGTGGGGATCAGGATTTGTTTGGCCGAACGGTGCACCTGATGGCCACGGTGATTCGCTCCATGTTCCCCGAAGCCTCGCTGAGTGAGCGCCGCAAACAGCTCAAGGCCGAGTACCCGGAGCTGGGGAAACGCATTTTTGCCCACATGCGGGTCTCGGAGGAACTGGTGGAAGCTGCCTTGTTGGAGAGGTACCAGGACGGCCTGCCGGAGAATTCGTGGTCCGGACTGCCGCCCGGGCGTGACTCGGCACTGGCCTTGTTGATGATGGCCGGAACCGTAATCAGGTTCGCCTTCTCCAAGGACCCCGGCGCCACCACCAACGCACAAAGCCCGGCCATTGGTGAGGCCATTGAAACCTTCAGAGAGACCATCAAGGCAACCCTATGAGTTCCAAGAAACCACTTTCCACCACCCAGGCAGCCGCTCACGCCGCCGCTCCAGCAGCCGCCGAGCCCGGTGATCCACATGCGCAGCGCAGGATAGTGTTGCTCTTTGCCGGCCTGATGGTCACCATGTTGCTGGCCTCCCTGAACCAGACAGTGCTCTCCAGCGCTTTGCCCACCATTGTTGGTGAGCTCTCCGGCGTCGAACATATGGCATGGATCATTACGGCCTTCATTCTGGCCTCCACCATCATGATGCCCGTCTACGGCAAGCTGGGCGACCTGTTGGGCCGCAAGCCCATGCTGCTGTTCGCGATTTCCATCTTCATGGTGGGCTCGGTGATTGGTGCGCTGGCTCCGGACATGACCACCTTGATTGTGGCCCGCGTGGTCCAAGGTCTGGGTGGGGGTGGCTTGATGATCCTCTCCCAGGCCACCATTGCCGACGTTGTCCCGGCCCGCGAACGCGGCAAATACATGGGCATCATGGGCGGCGTCTTCGCGTTCTCCTCCGTGGCCGGACCGCTCATCGGTGGCGGGCTCACAGAGGGACCCGGCTGGCGCTGGACGTTCTGGATGAACGTTCCGCTGGCCGTGTTGGCCATTCTTGCCACGGTCTTCCTGCTTCATGTGCCGCGCAAGGTCCACGCAAGCCGCCCCAAGATTGATTACCCGGGCATGATGCTCATTGCCCTGACCACCACGGCAATTGTGCTGGTGGGCACCTGGGGTGGCTCGCAGTACGACTGGAATTCCCCGGAAATCATCGGCCTGGCCATCGCGGCAGTTGTCACGGGCGTGCTCTTTGTCATCGTGGAACTACGCGTTTCCGAGCCCGTGATGCCCATGAGCTTGTTCAAGAACCGCAACTTCAACCTGACCACCATCGCCGGGTTGCTCACAGGTGTCGCCATGTTCGGGGCCATCGGCTACATGCCCACCTACCTGCAAATGGCCACCGGTTACTCGGCCACCGAAGCCGGGCTGCTGATGATCCCCATGATGGCCTGCCTCCTGGTTGTCTCAGTGGTTGTTGGGCGCCGCGTCTCCAACTCAGGCCGGTACAAGATCTCGCCCATTGTTGGCTCGCTCATCCTGGCCGTTGCGCTGGCGTTGATGGCCACCATCACCGTGGGCACCCCCATCTATGTAATCTGCATCTACCTGGGCATCATGGGTATTGGCCTGGGTGCCAGCATGCAGATCCTGACGCTTGTGGCGCAAAACTCGTTCCCGCTGAAGCTTGTGGGCACGGCAACTGCCGGGCAGAACTACTTCCGCCAGGTCGGTGCCACCCTGGGCTCGGCCGTGGTTGGTTCAGTTTTCGCCACCCGGCTCCACGAACTGGTTGCGGAGAAACTCCCGGTCGGTACCGGCGGTGGCGGGGCCAACTCGTTCACTCCGCACCTGGTCAACAGCCTGCCGCCGCAGATCAAGGTGCTGGTGATTGAGTCCTACAACGAGGCCCTGATCCCGGTTTTCCTGTGGATGGTGCCGCTGGCCGTGCTCGCGGCATTTGTGCTGTGCTTTGTGAAGGAAGTCCCTTTGGAAACCAAGGCTGACCGCGAGATTGTGGTGGACATCAGCGCCGGGACGATGGCCGATTTTGAGGCCGATGTGAAGCACGACGCCGTTCCTTCCGGCGCGGCGTCGGCGGAGGCTTCCGCGCGGCGCAAGTAAGCACCGCCGCTGCGCAGACATCGCTAACCACTGGGTGCGGGGCGCGCAGCTGTGGGTGCTGTGAATGGGTTGTGAGATTCTTCCCCGCTAGACTAAATACAGCAAACACCTGCCAACGTAATTGAGGGACACTTGCCAGAATTCACCGCCCGCTTTGCCACCGCCGCCGAGATTGCACAGTGGGATTCGCTGGTCACAGCGAACCCCAACGGTGGTAATTTACTGCAGTCGCAAGCGTTTGCCGCTGTCAAGAAGAACTACGGCTGGGACACCCAATTCATAGCCTTTGAAGGGCCCGGCTACACCAGCTACAACCTGGTGCTGCAAAAGTCGTTCCCCCTTCTGGGCAAGCTCTGGTACCTCATCAAGGGACCCGATGTGCCTGACGTTTCCGCGATCCCGCCCATGCTGGATGCCTTGCGAGCGTTTGTGAAACGCGCCAAGCTGAACGTCTTCGCCGCCAAAATCGAGCCCGACGTGATTGCCTCGGAACAGGCTCACGCAGTTCTCAGCGGCGCGGGTCTGGTGAAGGTCGCGAATCTGCAACCCAATGACAGCACAGCCTTGTTGGATATCTCCCCGGAACCCAATGAACTGCTGCGCAAGCTGCATTCACGCGGCCGAAACGCTGTCCGCCGGGCCATCCGTGAAGAGGTCCAGGTGGTGCCCATGGAACCCACCGAAGCGACCATGCGCACCATGTACGAGCTCATGGTGGGCACCATCACGGCCAAATCCAACAGCCAGGCCCGTGACTTTGACTACTACAAGCAGTTCTGGAGCGAATTCTGTCAGCGCGGCCAGGGCCGTTTCTACTTCGTGTTTGAAGACGGCGTTGCCTCGGTGGGGGCTTTCGTGATCAACTACGGCACCAAGGCCACCTACAAGGATGGTGGCTCGCTGCAAAAACGCACCCAGTACGGTGACTCGCATCTGGTCCAGTGGGTGGCCATCAATGACATGAAGAAATTGGGTGCCGTGCAGTACGATTTCTGCGGCACACCGCCGTCGGACAGGCTCAAGGACCCCACCCACCCGCACCACGGCCTGGGTTTGTTCAAGACCAGCTTTTCCAAGACTGTCACCGATTTCGTAGGTTGCTATGACCTGGTACTCAGCCCGTTGCGATATAAATTATGGTCAGTGGCCGGTGAAAGAGTGTTCAGGCAGCTCTACACCCGCCGCACCGGAAAACAGTTCTACTAAATCGTCTTTATGACCTCACAGCGGGGGCGGAACCTGCCGCTGGGAGGGCCACGGCCATAGGGAGTAAGCATGACCACCAATCCCAACAGCCGGGACCAGGACAAGGCTGACAGGGCTCAGCCTGAGAATGCGCCGGCCGAGAAAGCTCCGCCGGTAAAAGCTCCGACCGCGAAAGTTCTGCCGGTCCGGGCGCCGGCCGAGAGAATTCCGCCGGTACGGGCGCCGGCCGAGAAAATTCCGCCGGTCAATGCGCCGGCCAGGAGAGCTCTGCCGGTACAAGCGCCTGCCGAGAAGGCTCCGCCGGTAAATGCTCCGGGCAGGAGAGTTCTGCCGATAAAAGTGCCGGCCAGAAGCTCCAAAAGCGTTCAGGCACCCAGGGGCAGCAGCGGCCCGGCACCGACGGCGGGCATGATCCCTGTCGTGTCGCCCGCACGGCCCAACAAGGCCGCGCGAACTGTGCTGCGCAAGCTGGTGCAGGGTGAATCTCCGCCCACGGCCCCCATGAACATTGTTGACAGGCTGGCGGGCACCCCGTACGCCAATTTCACCATCCAGGTGGGCAAGGCGGAGGAGTCAGCCCGCAAGACCATTGACTTTGCCTTGCGCCTGGCCGAGACCATGTTCAGGTACGGCGCAGGCGCTCTCGAGGTGGAAACCAGCATCATCGCCGTTACGGCGGCACTTGGTTTGCGCAACATTGAGGTCGACATCACCAACCAGTCGGTCATCATCAACTACGCCACGCGCGATGCCGTGCCCATCACGCTGCTGCGCGTGGTGCGGTCCTGGACCAATAACTACGCGGGCCTGGTTGAGGTTCACGCACTGGTCACTGAGATTGCCAGCGGGGGAGTCACCCGAGACGAGGCCCACAGGCGCCTGGACGTCATCATCAAAAAGCCCAAGCCTTTCCCGCGCTGGATGGTTTCGATGGCCGAGGCAGTGTTTGCCGCGGCGGTTGTTGGGGTCATTGGGGGCACGGGCTTTGGCATGCTGGTGTCGTTTGTGACCATTCTGCTGGCCAGCCAGGTTGCCCGGGTCTTGGGCAGGTGGCGTGTGCCGGACTTCTTCGTCACAGCCATCAGCTCCTTCATTGTCACCATGGTGGCTGTGGTGTGTTTCATGATGCACGTGCCACTCAGCCCGTCAGTGGTGGTGGCAGGCGGGATCTTGCTCATGCTGCCCTCGGGCAGGCTGGTCTCGGCCGTGCAGGATGCGATCAACGGCTTCCCCGTAACCGCCTCCGGCCGGTTCCTTTCGGCCTTTTTGACGTTTGGCGCCATAGTTGCAGGCATTGCCGTGGCCCTGGTGATCAGCACCGCATTTGGCGCCGACAGGCTCAACGTTGCCGAGACCCTCACCGGGGCCGTACCCCTGTATGGGGCGCTGGGGCTGGTGGCAGTGGCCACCATCGCCATCTGCATTGCCGAGCAAACAACTGTCAAGCTGCTGCTACCCACCATGGCTGTTGCCGTGATCGGTTACCTTGTCTACTACTACGGCATCGAGTTTGGCCTGGGCGCGCGTTTTTCCCCGGCCGTGGCCGCCGTGATTGTTGGCATGCTGGCGCGCGTTATTGCCCTGAGGTTGGGGGCGCCGCAGCTGGTGGTTGCCGTCCCGTCCATCATTTTCTTGCTGGTGGGTCTTTCCATCTTCCGGGCAATGATCGTCATGACACTCACCCCGGAGGACTCGGTGACAGGGGCGGTGGGCATCTTTAACGCCCTGGTGATCATCCTTGCCGTTGCCGCGGGCGTGGTGCTGGGCGACAACGCCGCCCGACCCTTCACCCGAAGCAACGGCCAAAAGGACCGACGACGAAACCGTCGCCGCTGATCGTTGAGCGCGGCAGTTACACGATTTTGCCGATGGGCTGCTTCTTCTCGGCCTGGAAGTAGTCCTCGGTGCGGCCGTAGGCCCAGTACCCCGAAAGGGACACCTGTGAGCGTTCCAGGCCGCGCTGCTTGAACAGCAGGTCGCGCAGTGCCTTCATGTATTCGCGTTCACCGTGCACAAAGGCGTCAACAGTGCCGGCCGGCCATGGGCCGGCGACCACAGCGTCCAACAGTGCTGTGCAGCGATCGGGGGTGGCGCCTTCGCGGAAAACCCAGGTGAGGTCAACGCCGTCGGGCTTGGTGACCGGCTGGATGTCGGCGGCCGTATCCACCTCAACGTAGGCGTGACCGTGCGCATGTGCCGGCAGGGAAGCCATCGCTGCGGCAATGGCCGGCAAGGCCGACTCGTCACCGGCGAAGAGGTACCAGTCGGCGTCGGCGTTGGGCTTGTAGGCGCCGCCGGGGCCGGAGAAGATGATCCGGTCCCCGGGCACTGCGGCATTCGCCCAGGGCCCTGCCACACCGGAATCGCCGTGGATGACAAAGTCGATCGCCACTTCCTGGGCGGCCAGATCGACCCAACGCAGCGTGTAGGTGCGTGTCACGGGCCAGTGTTCCCGCGGCATGGACTCGCGCAGCGCAAAGACGTCCACGGGTTCGGCGTAGTCAACCCCGGGCGCCAGAAAATGAATCTTCACGTACATGTCGGTGGCGTCCTTGGCCGTGAAATCGGCCAGCCCCGGGCCGCCGGCAACAATCCGCACCATGTGCGGGCTGAGCTGTTCGCGCCGGAGCACCCGCAAGGTGAACTGGGCGCGCGGTTTGACGGCCGGGGCCACGACTGTGGCGGCTGAGGCGGGCGCTGATGTCACAATAATCTCCTCGTTGCGGGCGCAGACCCGCAGGGGTGGGGCTAAAAATTCCCTAGTTAGGTTCTCCTAACTAGTCTAGGTCACCGGCAGCGCCCAGTCGATTGAGTTGGCCCCCTGGGCAATCAACAGCTCATTGACGCGGCTAAACGGTTTGGAGCCGAAGAAGCCCCTGGATGCTGACAAGGGGCTGGGGTGGGCCGACTCGATCACGGCTGTGCCGGCCAGCAGGGGCGCCGCGCGCTGGGCGTCGTTGCCCCACAACACGCTGACCAGTGGCCGCTTCCGGGCCGCCAATGCCGTGATGATGGCTTCAGTCACTTCCTCCCAACCACGACGCCGGTGCGAGCCTGCCGCCCCCGGGGCCACGGTAAGTACCCGGTTGAGCAGGAGGACGCCCTGGCTGGCCCAGGCGCTCAGGTCCCCGTGGAAGGCCGCAGGAATCCCCAGATCGGCAGCCAATTCCTTGTAGATGTTGTTCAAGCTGCGCGGCAGTGGCCGTGTTCTCTTATCCACTGAGAACGCCAGACCCACCGAATGCCCGGGCGTGGGGTACGGGTCTTGGCCAACGATCAGGACCTTGACCTCGGCCATGGGTGTGCCCAAGGCGCGCAAAACCAAAGTGGGATGAGGCAGGAAGCGGGTTCCGGCGTCGTACTCCTTGGCCAACATGGCCCCCAACGCGCGCAGCGTGGCGTCTTGGGGCGCCAGTGCGGCGGCCCAATCGGGAGCCATTTGGCTTAGCGGTGCCGTTTGCAGGGTGTCCAAGGCCTGCAATTGCTGCTGGTCCCACGGTGCCGGTGCCGGCAGGTCAAAGAGGCTCGGTGTGCTGTCCATAGTCTCCATTGTGAGCCATGGTGGGCAATCGCCTCTTGAGTGCACAGGAGCGCCCGGCGGGGGAGTTTTTCACAGTTTTCCAAATGACAGGGCTGTCATTGGCCCCTATTATGGACAGAGCAGAGCATGGATCATGCTTGAGAACGCAAGAAAAGGAAACGGAGGGCTGTTGTGGTCGAAGCAGGCCAGCACGGGCAGCCCCCCGCCGAAGACGCCGCAGCGCCCCGGAACGGCGTGGGCGAGCACGCGCTCACCGAACGTGAAGAACAAATGCTGGGCCTGGAACGGCAGTGGTGGAAGTACGCCGGTGCCAAGGAACAGGCCATTCGCGACATGTTTGAGCTTTCAGCAACCCACTACTATCAGGTGCTCAACGCGCTGATCGACACGGAGGCTGCGTTGGCGCATGACCCGATGCTGGTCAAACGGTTGCGTAGACTACGGTTGTCACGCCAACAGGCCCGATCCGCACGTCGGCTCGGCAATTGACGCGCCCGTCCACCACGAATACCCACAAGGACACCACTGCACTATGAGCAATTACCCGCGGGATGAATTCGACGCGATCGATGAGAAATCGGCGCGCCACGGCGTTCACCGCACGTCCATGGAATTCCAGAGGCGTTCGCTGATGCCCTTGATGATTTTTGGTGTGGTGGCGTTGTGCATAGGGTTGTTGGCGTTTTTCATCATGCCCAAGATGCTCAACAACACCACGCCGAACCAGCCCGCAGTGGTCAAGAGCAGCAGCGCGCCGGCAACCACGGCGCCCACTTCGGCCACTTCGGCCCCCACCACCAAGGCGCCCACCAAAGCGCCCGTGCCATCGCCGTCGCCCACCCCAAAGCCGACCCCAAAGCCTGACTCCGTGGTTGACAAGAGTGTTCCGGTGGCGATTTTCAACTCTGCAGGTGTTTCCGGTCTGGCCAGCAGGTATTCCGGCCTGGTCGTAGCCGAGGGCTGGACGGTGTCGCAGTCGGCCAACTGGGCTGGGCAGCCGCAGGCGACGTCAGTCATTTTCTACAGTGGCATTGAGCAAAAAGCCAACGCCGAATCCTTGTCAAAGGCCCTGAACATTCCCGGCATGGTGGATACCGCCGAGCTGGGCATCCCGTTGGCCGTGGTGCTGGGGCCCGGCGCCTAGCCAACAAGCTCCCCGGGCTCGTTGCTCAACTAACGACACGCAAGACAGCAACAAAAACAGTTATGGCGAGCAAACCTAAGTGGTTTGCTCGCCATAACTATCTGCTCAGCGCCAGCAGGTGGCGCCGCATACTATTGCCGGAGCCTGTTGCGCCCAGGCCTTCCGGGTGGGAAGGACTAGTCTTTCAGGGGAATGCCCTTGGCGTCGGTACGGTAGCCTTCATTGCCGACCAAGATCAGGATGCCTTCGACCAAGCCCCAAATTCCCATAAACGGGGCCAAAAAGCCGAGACTCAAGACGGAAACCAGGAGCTGAATCAAGGCAATCTTGGTCTTGCCCAAGTAGAAGTTGTGGATACCCAAGGATCCGAGCAGGATGCCCAAGATGCCGGCAACAATCTTGGACTTCTGCTCGGTGCCGTAAGCCATGCCATAGGCAGGCTGCTGGCCGTAGCCCTGCTGCATGCCCGGCTGCGGGTAGCCCGCCTGAACGTTCTGCTGATCGTAACCCTGCTGAGCGCCGGGCTGCGGGTATGTCGGTGCGCCGGGCTGCGGGTATGTTGGCGCCTGTGCGGCTTGCGGGTAGGTAGGGGCCTCGGGCTGCTGCTCGATCGGGGCTTCGGGTGTCTGATAGGTGGGCGTGGCGGGCTTGTCATAGCCGGCGGGAACGTTAGTCGGGGTTCCGGGTTGTTCGGGCTTTGAATTTTCACTCATGATGTCTCCTGGTGCTAGTGCTGCGGCGTTAGGCCCTGCCGGGAGGCGGTAGATGACCCCTGCGGATGCGCGAATCGGAATACTTACAGGCTCCACGCTAGTCTGTTGCCGCCGAGGCTGGAAGAGCCGCCCGTGTGTGGTGGCGATTGTGTCGCTTTTTTGTCGGGCCGGATTGCCCGCGGGTAAGCACCCGTTCCCGTTCGCCCGAAGCACAGAGGGCATGCTCCGCTTGCACTCTGGGGTGCCGAGTGCTAATTGTTGAGTTAGCACTCTGAGGTGGTGACTGCTAATTACTAGCTGTTAAGCCGCCGTCGGAGTAGTGAACTTTCCTCATTGGGTGAGGGTTCGCGGCCGCTGTAAAGAGATCAATGGCTGCGCGTCCGTCCGTCGCGGGCACCGTAATGAGAATTTTGTATCCGAAATGACTGTCCCGAAAGGACTGAAGCCTCCATGGCCAAGCTCATTGCATTTGATGAAGAGGCACGCCGCGGTCTTGAGCGTGGGTTGAACATCCTCGCCGACGCCGTCAAGGTCACCTTGGGCCCGCGCGGTCGCAACGTTGTTCTCGAGAAGAAGTGGGGCGCACCCACAATCACTAACGATGGTGTCTCCATCGCCAAGGAAATCGAACTTGACGATCCTTACGAGAAGATCGGCGCTGAGCTGGTCAAGGAAGTCGCCAAGAAGACTGATGATATTGCCGGTGACGGCACCACCACGGCAACCGTGTTGGCTCAGGCTCTGGTCAAGGAAGGCCTGCGCAACGTAGCTGCCGGCGCCGACCCGCTGTCCTTGAAGCGCGGCATCGAGAAGGCTGTTGCAGCCGTCATCGAGCAGCTGTTGGCTTCCGCCAAGGAAATCGAGACCAAGGAAGAGATCGCAGCAACTGCGTCCATCTCCGCCGGCGATCCCGAAATTGGCGCCCTCATTGCTGAGGCCCTGGACAAGGTTGGCAAGGAAGGTGTTATCACCGTCGAGGAGTCCAACACCTTCGGCCTGGAACTTGAACTCACCGAAGGCATGCGCTTCGACAAGGGTTACATTTCCGCTTACTTCGTGACCGACACCGAGCGTCAGGAAACGGTTCTTGAAGACCCGTACATCCTGATCGTGAACTCCAAGATCTCCAGCGTCAAGGATCTTGTGGCCGTTCTGGAAAAGGTCATGGCCTCCAACAAGCCGTTGCTGATCATCGCCGAAGACATTGAAGGCGAAGCTCTTGCCACGTTGATCGTGAACAAGATCCGCGGCCTGTTCAAGTCCGTTGCCGTCAAGGCTCCGGGCTTCGGCGACCGCCGCAAGGCTCAGCTCGCCGACATCGCCATCCTCACCGGTGGCCAGGTCATTGCTGAAGAAGTCGGTTTGAAGCTGGAAAACACCACCCTTGACCTGCTGGGTAAGGCTCGCAAGGTTGTTGTCACCAAGGACGAGACAACCATTGTTGATGGTGCCGGCGACGCCGAAGCCATTGCTGGCCGTGTTGCTCAGATCCGTGCCGAGATCGAAAACTCCGATTCGGACTACGACCGCGAGAAGCTGCAGGAACGTCTGGCCAAGCTGGCCGGCGGCGTTGCAGTCATCAAGGCCGGTGCCGCAACCGAAGTTGAGCTCAAGGAACGCAAGCACCGCATCGAAGACGCAGTGCGTAACGCAAAGGCTGCTGTTGAAGAGGGCATCGTCCCCGGCGGTGGCGTTGCCCTGATCCAGGCCGGCGTCAAGGCTTTCGCGGGCTTGAAGCTGACCGGCGACGAGGCAACTGGCGCCAACATCGTCAAGGTCGCCATCGATGCACCGTTGAAGCAGATTGCCTTCAACGCAGGCATGGAGCCCGGCGTAGTTGTTGACAAGGTTCGCGGCCTGCCCGTTGGCCACGGCCTGAACGCTGCAACCGGCGTTTACGAAGACCTGCTGGCTGCCGGAGTCAACGACCCGGTAAAGGTGACCCGTTCCGCACTGCAGAACGCGGCTTCCATTGCTGGCTTGTTCCTCACCACCGAAGCTGTTGTAGCCGACAAGCCCGAAAAGGCTGCACCGGCTGGCGGCGGCGGAGACGACATGGGCGGCATGGGCGGTTTCTAACCCCACCGTAGTCTTCTAACAAAAGGCGCCATTGCCCCGCGGGCAGTAAGATTTCGCGAAAAGCATGCGAAATCCATCCCCGCTACAGGCAATGGCGCCTTTTGCTTGCCCAGATGGTGGCCAGAGCTGCCGCCCTTTTTGGCAATTAGATGTCAGCGGAGTCTGAAAGTATGGAGTTATGACAATTGTTGCTGCAGCCGATGGTTCGGCTTTAGGAAATCCGGGGCCTGCTGGCTGGGCTTGGTACGTGGACGATGACTGCTGGCGGGCCGGTGGCTGGCCCCACGGCACCAACAATATGGGTGAGCTCATGGCAGTCCTTGACCTGTTCGTTTCAACAGCCCATATGCCAGAGGAGCCGCTGCATATTCTGTGCGACAGCCAGTACGTCATCAACTCGGTGACCAAATGGATGCCGGGATGGAAGCGCAAAGGCTGGAAGAAATCAGATGGCAAGCCGGTGCTGAACCTTGAATTGCTCAGGGAGATTGACGCGGCGCTGGTGGGACGCAAATACACTTTCGAATGGGTCAAGGGCCATGCCGGTCACGACCTGAACGAGGCGGCCGATGACCGGGCCCGCGCCGCCGCCACCGCATATCAAGCCAAGCGTGCGCCGAACGCTGGCCCAGGATTTCCCGGCGCCAAGGCGACCGCCAACGCCACCGACGACGACGTGACGCCTGCTGCGCCGCTTCGGGGCACTGTCGCAGCGCCCGAGCCCGAGCAACTTGACCTCTTTGATGCCTGGGCTGACGAAACCGCTCAGGATGTGCCCGATCCCGCGTACACCCCGGCAGCTGATGCTGGGCTGGAACAAATAGTGAGCTTCGAAAAGGAATTGCTTGACCCTGTGGTTCGGGCCGACGCTACCCGCTTAGGACTATTGCTTCATCCTGATTTCGAGGAGATCGGCGCATCCGGAACAGTGTGGAGCCGCGATGAGACGATTACCTCCATGCGTAGTGACCTTCCCTCGGTAACATCGCTTCAGGTGCTGGCGTTGGCCGCGGTGGGTGCTGATGCGGCGTTGCTGAGCTACAGGAGCAGCGATCAGCGCGGCAGTGTGTTGCGCAGTTCCCTGTGGCAGCGCGAGGACGGGCAGTGGCGTTTGCGGTTCCACCAAGGCACCCCGGAAAGCTAGAACGGGGCCTCAATGTCACCCTGCGTCTGCACATAAACTCGTCCCGTGGGGGTGGTGGTCTTTGTGACTCCCGGGCCCATGTTCTCCACAGTCCAGCCGGTGTTCGGGTCATCCTTGGCGTGGTGGCAATACGGGCAGCGAGGCCGCAGGTTCTCTAGGCTGGTTTCGCCCTTGGGCAATAGAGTGCCATCTGCCCGGTAACTTGGCCTGTTATATGGCGTGGTGTGGTCCAGTTCGCAGGATCGGGCAGGCCGGTCGCAACCTATTCCGGTGCAGACAGGGTCCCGTAGCCGCACCTCCCTTGCCATGGACTTAGGTGCTTTGCGGGACTTGCGCCCAATACTGACAATGCCGCCGGTTTCGGGGTCGGTGAGGAATTTTCGCCAGAAGATGGCCGTGGCTGCTAGCTCCTGTGCTTGGCGAGGTGGGATGGGGCCGTACCCTGCCAAAATGGCGGGGTCGGTGGAGTGGCCCTGTAGTGTTTGGCCGGAGACGCTCACGTTGAGCACCGTTGGTATGCGGTTCCTAAAGAATGGTCTGTCCGGCGTGCCAACGTTGCTGCCGCTGTTCTGGATGACGTGGCCTTCGACGTGGCCGCAATTTTCGGACCCCGGGAGGTGGAAAAGTGCTTCGTGGAGGAGGTCCATGAGGGCGTCGGCGCGGTACTCGTTAAGCGACCGGGCGGGCCGCCCGGTGGGGGTGGTGCCATGGCTGTCCTCGCCGCAACTTTTTGCGTTCCGGGCCCAGTCGTCGATTGAATTGAAGAAGAGTGTGGCTTCCACTGCTGGTAGGCGGGCTGCCAGATACGCCATGCCGTCGTCTAGTGGGGTCAGCCAAACGTCGCGCTCCGTCCTTGCCCGTTCGTGCCGTGCTTGGAGGGGTTCCGGATTGTGTTTTTCCGCTGCCGCCCTGACTTTGCGAAGCAGTGCGTTGGGGTTGGCATTCATGGCGAACCGCAGGAACTGTGGTTCAATTTCGTGCAGCAGTTCCGGGGGAGTGTTGTGCGTTCCTTGCACAATGGCCCTGACTCGGCGCATGTCCAACGACCCGTCGTCGAACTGTTCAAAGGTATCCGGCAAGTATTTCGTCAGCAGCTCCGCCTCGCAAATGAGGCGTTCGGCAGCGCCAACGCCGATGGCGAAGAGGGCCATGAGCTCAGCTGCTGCGTAGCGAGACCTGTCCGGGTGATTGACGGGTGGTTCCTCTCCGAGAACCGGAGGGCGGCGGGTGGAAAACTCGGCGATTGCTACAGCCTGCCGTGCCATGGCCCACGACGATTGACGTTCAGTGGCCTGAATGTAGCTCAGGAGATCGTCATCACCGAGAGTGCATGGATCGATTTTAGCCAGGGCGTCCGCGCCGCGTAGGGGTGTCCATGGCCGGTAGTCAGCTTGTTCCCGGGCGGTCATCACCGGAAGTAGCCGCTCGACTCGCCTGACTCCGCCGTAAACCTTGATCTGGATCGGTTCGGGCAAGGTCAATGGCTCAGCCGCCCGCAAGACACTCATTCTCTGCGTCCGCTCGACTGCGGCGGAAACCGGAGGGTAGTTGGCGGTGACGGCACCCTCGGGGGTGTGCTCGTCGAGCTGCTGGTGCGCTTCGGCGGCAAGCTGGTCAAAGAGTGCTGACTCGTCGGAATCGGAGTCGTCATCGGAGCGGCGAAGTGAGGCTTCGTCGTCCGACTGAGCTAGCAGTTCCGCCCAGGAGGGGAGTGCGGACTGACCGGCCATGCTCGGTTCACCGGATTCAGGGTCGATGGAGAAGGGATCTTCTGGTTGATCGGCGGATGCGTGGAGATGCTCCTCGAATGCTGCGTCGAGGTTTTGTCCGTGAATTGACGGTCCGGAAAGGTTGGATTCCTCTGAAGATCCGGGCCAATTCGAGATGCCCATATCGTAATTATATCTCAGAAAGAACTTAGTTTCCATAGTTATATCAGAGAAACCTTCTAATGGTTGGGCTCACGCGTCCGCGGGTTCCTTGGCTGGGTGGGGTGGTGTTTGGAGGCGTGGTTGGGCCCACGCGTCCGGGGGTTCCTTGGCTGGGTGGGGTGGTGTTTGGAGGCGTGGTTGGGCCCACGCGTCCGGGGGTTCCCTGGCCGAGCGAAGCGAGGTTAGGGAGGACGTGGGGACTAGCGCATAGTAAACATTCGAGTGTTGGCGTCTTCGGCCTGGGCGTATTGGGTGGCTGCCATGGAGAGGGCGGCGTTGATGCTTTCCAACGAGGCCTCCACCTTGAGTTCGGTGGCGTGCCATTCTTGGAGCAGCAACTGAAAGTTATTGGCGGCCGTTCCTGTCCAGGTGGCCTGCAGATCCAGAAGGTTGCGCTTCATGGCATCAACTTCCATGCGAATCCTGTCCACTGAGCCCCTGACCGCCGTGCTCTTAACCGCGAGGTCGTCGCTATTGACGTTGAACTGTGCCATGACTGTTGCCTTCTCTGGGAGGTAAAGCTGCCCGATGATCCCTGACAGTTCCCAGATTAGAAGCCGGCAACCGGCCGCGATAGGGGCGCCACGGCAACTGTGGGCAATCCGGAGACTAGCTCCGCCTGTGGATGACTACGACCACCGGCAGGCACCTGCCAGCTATCGTTCCGGCAACTGCGTGGGAGGCGAACCAGCGGCCGGGGGCAAGGCGTCATCGGCTGCCAGCTCGACGTCGTCGAACGCGGCCTCAGCCTCGACTTCAGGGTTGGCGAAGGGCAGCTCTATCACCAGGGTTGCGCCACCATCGGGGGTCTGCTCCAGCCGCACAGTGCCGGCATGGGATGCCACAATGGCTGACACGATTGCCAGGCCAAGGCCGCTGCCGCCGGTGTTCCTGTCGCGGGAGGAATCGGCGCGGTAGAAGCGCTCGAAGACGCGGGGGGCCTCGTCGTCGGAGATGCCGGGGCCGTGGTCACGAACCTTGATGACGGAGAACCTCTGAGCGCCGTCGTCGCGTGTGCCCACCATGATCTCCACGGGGGAGCCCTCGGGGGTGTACCGCAGCGCATTGCCCATGAGGTTGGCCACCACTTGGCGCAGTTTGGCCTCATCACCGGTGGTGGGTGCCGGAGTGCCGGGGCCACCGTCGAGCCCGACCACGGCAAAGGTCCGCTCACGCGCTGCGGCCCGGGCGTCGAGCACGGCGTCATGGCCGATGATCAGCAGGTCAACAGGTTTGCGCTGCAGGGGCCTTTGCTCATCGATCCGGGCCAGCATGAGCAGGTCCTCGACCAGCTCACCCATGCGTTTAGCTTCGCTTTCAATCCGGCCCATGGCCGTGCCCACGTCGTCGGGAGTTTGCAGGGCACCATGACGGTAAAGCTCGGAGAATCCGCGGATGGTGACAAGCGGGGTGCGCAGCTCGTGGGAGGCGTCGGCCACGAAGCGCCGCATGCGCGTCTCGGACGCCGTGCGGGCGGCAAAAGCATGCTCAATATGGGCCAGCATGGTGTTCAGGGAGCCTGACAGCCGGCCAACTTCCGTGGCGGGATTCTCAATTTCCACGCGCCGGGACAGGTCACCGGTGGCAATGGCTGCAGCAGTCTTCTCCACCCGGCTCAACGGTCTGAAGGATCTGGTGACAGTCCAGTAGGCAATCATGGTGCCCAAGGTGATGGTCAGGATGGCAACGCCGGCAATCACCACGGCCAGCCGCTCCATGGTGATGTTCAGGCTCTCGTAGGGCAGGCCCACCACCACGTATCCATTGTGAATGTCCTTGACTCCGCTCGGGTCAGTGAGCTCGAAGCGTTGCGGTGCAATGACGGTGATCCGCCAGGGCGCACCGCTGTCACTGCTGGGTACGGTGAACGTCTTGCCGTTCATCGCCTTGGCCTGCTCCATGGTGTACTCGGGGTAGTCGGGCTTGTCCTTGCCCGACCGGTTTTGGTCGGCCAGGCTGCCGTTGTAGAAGTGGAAGCCAACATAGTAGTCAAAGCTAAATGGCGTTTTTCCAGCGTTCTTGGAGTCGACTGTGCCGTTCTCAATAATGGATTTTTGAAACGTTGTCAGCTGCGTGTCCATCTGGTCTTCCAGAAAGGAGTGCAGCAAGAGGAATGTGGTGGCTCCCAGCGCCAACAAGGACACACTCAACAGGGCACTGATGATGGCCACCAGCTGTGAGCGCAGGGAGGCGTTCTTCCACAACGTAATCAATGTTTTGGCGGGGGCGCTAGCGCTTGTCGGCCGTCCGCAGCACGTAGCCCACGCCGCGCTTGGTCTGGATTAGGGCGGGCAGCGAGGCGTCGGTGTCCACCTTGCGGCGCAGGTAAGAGATGTAAGACTCCACAATGGAGGCATCGCCGTTAAAGTCGTATTCCCAGACATGGTCAAGGATCTGGGCCTTGGACAGCACCCGGTTCGGGTTGAGCATCAAGTAGCGCAGCAGCTTGAACTCGGTGGGGGAGAGCTCCACCGTCTTGCCGGCGCGGCGCACCTCGTGGGCGTCGTCGTCGAGCTCCAGATCGGCAACACGCAAAACCGCGTCGTCGTCCTCCGCGGGCTGGGTGCGGCGCAGTACGGCACGGATGCGGGCCACCACCTCATCGAGGCTGAACGGCTTGGTGACGTAGTCATCCCCGCCAACCGTCAGGCCAGTGACCTTATCCTCGGTGTCGTCCCGGGCCGTGAGAAACAGGACGGGGAAATGCCGTCCGGCAGCCCGCAGGCGGCGCGTCACGGTGAATCCGTCCATGTCTGGAAGCATCACGTCCAGCACGGCAAGGTCGGGGTTGTGCTCCTCAGCAGCAGCAAGGGCCTCGCGGCCATTTGCTGCCGCGATCACCTCAAACCCGGCGAAACGCAGGGAGGTGGAGAGGAGTTCACGAATATTGGGCTCGTCGTCAACAACGAGCAACTTGGCTTCAGGTCCGGTCTTCTTCACCATTACAGTCTCCGACTATTGGCTGGGAATACGCTGGATATTCCTTGGGTAAGTACTGTCAGCTTACGCCCAGTCAGCTCCCAGCTCTAGTCTCGATTCTTCACGTTGTGTGGTTTCTGCCGGGTTCGACGCCGGTGCGGTGAAAGCCAGGTGCGGGGTCACCAAGGGGTGGTACTTTGACATGAGTCTACAAATCTATGAATATAGATTCATAGGATGTTGCGGGGCGGACGTGCCGCGGCCGATGAAGGTGGAAGGGATCTGCCATGGAGCCGGAACTGGTCTACAAGGCGCTGGCGAATGCGACGAGACGGCAGGTTCTTCGGTGGCTCAAGAATCCCGGCGAGCACTTCGACGAGCGCGAGTATCAGCGAAGGGGCCTTGAGTTCTCTTCCGGCGTGTGTGTCAGTGACATTGGAGCCAAGACTGGCCTGGCCCAGTCTGTCGTTTCGAGCTACCTGCAGGGCATGCAGCGGGCCGGACTCCTGGAATCGGAACGGATTGGCAAGTGGACGTACTACCGTCGCAACGAAAAGGCCATCCGAGAATTTGTCGACTTTGTGAGCGAAGAACTCTAAGCGCCTGCGGCAACGAAAAGTGTGGCAATTTAGCCAAACGCATCTACATTATTAGATTTAACGAATTGAAAACAGGTTGCTGCATTCCGGCAGCGGAAAGGCACGAATGAAGAGCAGCAGTTCGCCATTAATTGCCGTGTTGGCACTGGGCGTGTTTGGCATCATCACCACCGAAATAGGGATCGTGGGCGTCCTTCCCCTAGTGGGTGAACGGTTTGGCGTCTCGACGGCGGACGCGGGGTGGTTGGTCAGCGTCTTCGCCCTGGTGGTGGCTGTTTGTGGGCCGTTCACCATTTTGTTGACCTCCGGCATGAACCGCAAGTGGGTGCTGCTGGGGTCCATTGCCGTCTTCGCCGTGGCCAACCTTGTGTACGCGTTCGCCACTGATTTTGGCTGGATGCTGGCCTTCCGCGTCATCCCTGCCATTGTCCATCCGGTGTTCTTCGCCGTAGCCCTCACAACCGCCGCGCGAATGGTTCCAGCTCAAGAGGCAGGCAAGGCTGCCACGAGGATCTTTGCCGGCGTCACGGTGGGATTCGCTCTGGGTGTTCCCTTGACGGCGTACTTGGGATCGCGGTTTTCCTTAGAAGCCGCGTTTCTCTTCGGCAGCCTGGTGAATCTTGGGGCCTTTGTGGGGATCTGGAAATGGCTACCCTCAATGCCCGCCGAGCGGCGCATCTCTTATAGCGGCCAACTGGGCATTCTGCGCA
Source organism: Arthrobacter sp. TMN-49 (assembly GCF_054511095.1). Lineage (NCBI taxonomy): Bacteria > Bacillati > Actinomycetota > Actinomycetes > Micrococcales > Micrococcaceae > Arthrobacter > Arthrobacter sp. TMN-49. The sequence continues at coordinate 55,955 of NZ_JBTNDH010000014.1, forward strand.
GGCCCTTGCTCTGGCTGAATCTGGGTTCCATTGTCCTGATTTTTGCGGCCATGTTCTCCACCTACAGCTACTTTGCCGACTATCTGGGCCAGGTGGCGAAGATGGACGGGACGTGGGTGAGTGCACTGCTTGTGGCTTTTGGGGTTGTCATGATCTTGGGCAACTCAATCTTTGGTTTCTTGCTCCAGCGCCATGTGGTCCGCACAGTGGTGGCATTCCCGCTGGTCTATGTTGGCGCTTATGCCCTGGTATTCGCTGCAGGCCCGTACCAGATACCAATGGTTGCGGCGGTCCTGGTGTGGGGATTGGTCCACTCGGGCGGGCTGATTGTGAGCCAGCGGTGGGTTGGTCTCGATACTGCTGACGCCCCTGACTTTGGGAACAGCCTCTTCATCTCCTTTTCCAATCTTGGCATCACGGTGGGTGCGGCGCTGGGTGGCTGGTCCATCTCGACGGCGGGCATCCGCCAGCTGCCGTGGACGGGCGCCATTTTGGCGGGGTTGGCCCTGGCCGCCATCGCTGTGCGCGTGTTCCTGCTGCGCCGTGCGGAACTCAAGGTCCTGGTGGCATGAGGGGATGTTAGCTTTCGAGGAGTTGGTCAACAATCCCCTCTGACACCCGTCGGTGTTCCGCCATAGCGGCCCACTGATGAGTATCCACCGACTGCCGACGCGGCAGCCTTCGGGACAGTTTCACTGTTTCGTGGTCGGGTCAGGCAAATTCGGGAATTCCAGTCGTTCTTGGGCGCGGCGAGCACTGCCGTTGCATCCCTTTCCGAGAGACGCAGGAGGGCTTCGTCATCTAGACCGGAGCCGGGTCGCTTCTGCTACATTAGGCATGTTCTGACGGAATGTGCGAGGCCGCACGAGTCTAAATCCGTCACCGATGACTTTGGGGATCACATTGAGAAAATACCTGCCCGCCGTTGGAGTCGCCGCTATGGTGGCTGTCCTGGTCCTCGGAGGTACAACAGCCTCGCAAGCAGACATGGTCGACGGCGGTGGAGGCGGCTACGGTGCCTGGCAGCTTGCGGGTCAGGCCCCGGCCTACACGGGCTCTGTGCAACTGGGCTCCGGATTCCCGCAAACCACCTTCGCCGCATCGTCCCGGCTGGTCACCACCCAAACAGGTGCATCAACATACCTGCCGACCGGCAGTGCCCCTGGCCTGGTGTTTGGATCAAGCCAGGATCAGGGCTACATCAACCAGCGTCCGCTTCAAGACACTCCCACAGGACCTGGCACCACCACATATGCCTTTGATACGCCGACACCGGCCAGCGCATGGGGTTTTGTGCTGGGTGATATTGATGCTGACAAGGCCGTAGTCTCGGCCCTGGATGCCGCCGGCCAGCCAGTCCCCGTCGCTGATCTTGGGTTCCAGGGCGTTTTCAACTACTGCGATGCGCCTACACCGCGGTCTTGTACCGGAGACCTTGTCGACGGCGTGCGTCAATTTGATCTGCCGACCTGGGATTCTGCCACGGGCACGTTGCTGGGCAGCGGATTCGGAACCAACCAAGACACCTCCGGTGCCTCCGGTTGGTTCATGCCACGAGTACCACTCACCAGCCTGACCGTGACCTATACGAGAACCTCCGGGTTGCCGACCTACCAAACCTGGTTTGCAACAGTGGCCCATGACATTTCCGGATCAGTGTCCGGTTGCACCTTGCCGGGGGTTGCTGTGGACCTCAAGGATGCCGCCAACCAAGTTGTCGCTTCCACCATCACCGACTCGCTCGGGACCTATTCGTTCACCAACTTCCTGGCCATCGATTCCTATACGGTCTCGGCAACCGCCGCCGAAGGCTGCGAACTGGTGGGCGATGCGAACCAAACCGTTGACCTCAGCCAAGGCGACGTCACCGGCGTGAACTTTGAACAAGCCGCAATCCCCACGCCGACGGTTGACCCCACAGTGGACCCGACGATTGACCCGACAGTGGATCCGACGGTGGGCCCGACGGTTGATCCCACGGTTGATCCCACAGTGGACCCGACGGTTGACCCGACCGTTGACCCCACAGTTAACCCGACGGAAGCTCCGGCAGTCACCGCGTCGCGGCAAGCGGCGAATTCTGCCAAGGCGCTGGCTTCAACCGGATTTGCCGGAGCAAATTCGCCCCTGGTGGTGGGTGGCGCGCTGCTGCTCGGCTGTGGGGCTGCCGTAATGGCTACAACCCGGCGCCGGCACAAGCACTAACCTCGATAGTTCTCCAAAGCGGGCGAACCAACGGTCAGAAGATTCGTGAGCCACACCAAGATGGAGCAACAGCGCACCTGCCAGCGGGCGCCAGGCCTGTCCATAACCCTGAGGGAAACCTCGAGCCTATGGATGGCAGAGGTCTCCCGCCGCCGTTCTGATCTTCGGGGACAGGGAGGCCACCTGGTTGGAGGCTGCCGCGCGCCGGGCAGGAGTCAGGGTTCCGGCGGATCCGGCGTTAGTCTCCTACGACGACGAGTTGGCGGACCTCGCGGAGGTCCCGCTGAGCGCTGTTTCCCCGGCAAAGCACCGCATGGGCCGGATGGCTGCGGAGATTCTGCTGCGCCGCCTGGTCGAGGGGGACGATTGCCCCGTCCATCAGGTGCGGCTGCGACCGCCGCTTGTTGTGAGGGAATCTTGCGGGGCCAAAAGGCTGTCCGCACAGCACGAACAGGAATGAGTCAAGGAAATGCGACTAGGAATTATTGGGGCAGGAGCGGTAGCTGGCTTGCATGCCAAGGGTGCTGCTGTTCTTGACGGGATTGAACTGAGCGCTGTTTGCGACCTTCGCCACGACGTTGCCGCCGCGGTGGCCGCGCCGTGGGGCGCTGCCGTCTTCACCGACTATCGGGCCATGCTGGCTGCGGGGGTGGTGGACGCGGTGGTCATCAACACCCCGCACAGCCTGCATAAGGAAATGGTGCTGGCCGCAGCCGCCCACGGAGTGCACGTGCTGGTGGAAAAACCCATGGCCACCACCCTGGCCGACTGCCTGATCATGGAGGAGGCGTGCGCCGCAGCCACTGTGGTCATGGTGGTGGGCATGATCCAACACTTCATGGCCGAGAAAATGGCACTACAGGCGGCGCTGGCCACCGGCGATCTGGGTCAGGTGCTGATGATCCACGACTACCGCAGCACCGACTACCGGCCCGGCACGCGCCCCGACTGGTTCTTTGACAAGGCAATTTCCGGGGGAGGGGCGCTCATCAACATTGGCGCGCATTGCTTGGACAGGAGTGTGTGGCTCGGTGGCGCCCCCGCCGTGCAGATCAACGCCACCACGCTTCACCGGTTTGGGGCACCGGTGGAAACCGACGGGGCCGTGGAACTCACACTGGCCAACGGCGTTGAAGTTCGCATCTCCATCGTCTCGGACACCCCCGAACACATCGATGAAATGCTTGTCGTCTGCGAGCTGGGCACCGTCACGGTTGACCCGCGCCACGGCACCTTCATGGAGATTGACGGGACACGCACCCAACTGCACGCCACCGGCAGCGACGACATCCAAAATGCTTTCACCGCCCAGCTGGCCGACTTTGCGGCAGCCGTTCGGGGCGCCGCGCCCAGTGTGAGTGGCCACCACGCCAAACATGTGGTGGAGCTGGTGCTGGCTGCCTACAGCTCGGCCCAGCAGGGGCCGCCGGTGCGCCTCGACGGTGTGCGGTAGGTCAGCAGCCGGCTCGGCTAATTTCCCCTGACCTCAGGCTGGCGCATGCGTTCCCTGTGGCCGGACACTGTGCGCCCAGCCATTTGAGCCTTCCCGCGTCGGTGAGTGCGCAGGGTCAAAACCACCACGAGGAGAGGAATGAAGGACTACTGGCCAGGATGACCGGCAAAGACCGCCGTCCCGTCCCAGGCGGGGCCGGTGAAGGCTCCGAGCGGATCCGGGCTACCGGAGCGCGGACGGAGGGGGCTGCTCCTGCGGGCAGCTGGTAAACGCGCAATCGGCGTACAGTTCCTCAAATTCCTGGGGCTACTGACCCTTTCAGGGTTTGTGCGGTGCAGTGTAGTTGACAGCAAGGAAGAACGGCTCGGGCCCGGCGGCCTCCCAGTCCAGGAAAGCGTGGGCGTTCCCGGTGATGGCATCGGTGAGGTACGTGCTGGTTTTTTCGCGCTCGCCGTTGCGGTACATGGTTGCTCCCGTATACGGGCTGCCGCCACCTTCCAGCCCGTACCTGTGGATAAAACCCTTGCGGGCGACGTCGTTGGCGCCCACATGCCATTTGCCGGACAAGCCCAGACGGTAGCCGTTCTCAGCCAGCGTGTCGGTGAAGATCTCCTGCCCGGCCAGGTAGTCCGGGGCCTGCTCACCCACTTCAACGCCCGTCAGGTAGTCGTGCACACCGTGCCGGAGGGGATCTGCCCGGTCATCAGGTTCGCCCGGGCGGGGCAGACGGGGGAGACGCAAAAAAAGTTCTCCAACCGGGTGCCGCCGGCGGCCAGGGCGTCAAGGTGCGGTGTGCGGATCTCCGTGTTGCCGGCACAGCCCAGCGCCCAGAGGCCCTGGTCGTCGCCGAGGATGAAGACAATGTTGGGGAGCGGGGGCTGTGCGGCAGTGGTGGTGAGCGGGCCGGGCATGGGTGCTCCTTGGAGACAAGGAAACCCAAGTGTTACCAGTGCTTCAGGGGAGGAATCAAGGGGTAGTGAAATAGCTCGCACGATTGATGGAAAGCGGTCTCCTCACTAGTGTGGGAGCACATGAACGTTTGCCGTTGAAAGGGTCTTCATGCCATTGGCGTTTTCCACCCTGGGCTGTCCCGGTGATTCCTTGGCGCAGGTCATCGAGCTTGCCCGGTCATCCGGCGCTTCAGGGGTTGAACTGCGTGCAGCGGAGGGCGAGTTCGTGTTCCCGGGCATGGACGCCGCGCAACGCCGCACAGTTGCCGCAACGCTGGCCGCCGCCGGCCTGACAGTGGTGACGCTGGCCAGCTATGTGAGCGTCTGCGCCCCCGTGGACGCCGCTCCCGGTTGCCAGCCCGACGCCGACGATCCCGTGCTCGCTGCCTTGTTGGCCGCCGTCGAACTTGCCGCCGACCTTTCCGTTGGAAATACGCGCGGCTCGGCCCAGCTGCGGGTGTTCCCCGGGGCCGGCCTTGAACCAGGGGAGTTGGCGGAGGAAACAACGGAGGAAATGCTGGCGGCGGATCTCCTTGGCGCGTGCAGGCTCAACGCCGCTGCGCCCTTGGCGCGGGAGCGTGGGGTGAGGATCCTGCTGGAGACCCACGATTCGCACCCTCGGGCGGCGGATATTGGGCGGATTCTGGCCCATGTCGATCAGGACGCGCCCGTGAAGGTTATTTGGGATCTCATGCACCCGTGGCGTTATGACGAGCTGCCCGAGCGGACGGCCGAGCTGCTGGCGGACTCTTTGGCCTACGCGCAGTACAAGGATGGTGTGCGGACCCCGGGGACTCACGCGGTGACGCTCACCTTGCCGGGCGACGGCGAGCTGCCGTTGGTGGACATGCAGGCCCTGGTTGCGAACGTTTCCGCCGCCCAGGGAATTGCGGATCCTTGGGTGTCTTTGGAGTGGGAACGCGCCTGGCACCGGCACCTGCCGCCGCTTGCCGAGGCCCTGAAGTCACTCAAAACGGTCCTCGCCCAGCCCTGAAGGGCGCTCAGTCGAGATGAGCGTAAATCTCCACGGGAGCCAATAAGCCTGTTCGGAAGGCCTTGAGTAAGTTATTCAGTGGGGCTTCGGCCAGCCCTGGCGGACCGCCGGCCACGGCTCGTTCCAGGAAGGCCACGGAGTCCGCGGCAGGGACTTTCACCTCAAAATCCACACTGAATCCGGCCTGGCCCAGGGCGTCACTGTACGCAAGGGGCGGTTGCAGGAAGGACGTATCGGCCGAACTGGCCCACGGCAGCGGGTACTCCTCGAGGTCACCACTCATCAGCATGACGTCGAACACGGCCAGGACGGAGCCCGGGCGAAGAACCTGAGCAGCCTGGGCAAAGGCTTGATCCTTGTCTTGAATGTTCATGCCAACGTGAAACAAAACCGCGGCATCAAAGGACTGCTCGTCAAAGGGCAGCGATAGTGCGCTGCCCTGAGTGAACGTCACGGAGCCGGCCAGGCCCGTGCGGCGGGTCAGTGACGTTGCCGCGGCTACCATTTCGGCCGTCAGATCCACCCCGGCAACGCTGGCCCCGTAGTAGTGGGCTAAATGACGCGAGACACCGCCCAGGCCCGAGCCAATATCAAGCACATGGTTTCCTGCGTTGATCCCGGCCCGCGTTGCCACCCGTGAGGTTGCCTCGGCACCGCCCGCATGCATCTGGTCCATGCCCTCCAGATCGGCCACCTCAAAGTGCTCGGGATCTTTGCCCATGGCACTGATTTTGCCCAGCATGAGTTGCTCTACATCGATCCGGCCGTAGTGTGCGGCCACTGATTCTTCGGTGCTCATGACGCCTCCGTTGCTTGCTGAATCCACCGGGGAGCCTGCTTTTTGATCCTACTCCTGAAGGCCCTGTGGGGCACGGGGAAGATCGTGGGCGGCCACCGTGCAGGAGCGGGCTGGGCGCCGTCGGGCTACTGCATGGTGTTGCTGGGGTTTGTGGCGTCGTAGTTGGTGCGGGACTCTGCGATGACGTCCTTGTGCTCAAGCGACCAGTCGGCGAGTTGCTTCACCAGGTGCGTGAGGCTGCGGCCCAGATCGGTGAGTTCGTAGGTGACGTGGGCTGGAACCGTCGGGTAGACCGTTCGGATCACCAGCCCGTCGCGTTCGAGGCGGCGGACGGTGAGGGTCAGCATGCGTTGTGAGATGCCGTCGATGGCGCGCTGGAGCTCCCTGAACCGGCGAATGCCGGAGGCAAGCTCAACGATCACCAAGACAGACCATTTGTCCCCGACGCGGTTGAGCATGTCCCTGATGCCACAATCTGGGTGGTCCGCCTTGCCGCAGGGGTCGAGCGGGGCGGTTACTTCCATGTGACTCTGTGACATCGAAGTGCCTCCTTGTGCCGTTCGCTGAAGTTACTGAAGATAAGCATAGTTACTCTTCAGAACCACGATTGGAATACTTCATGATCTTAGTGACAGGTACTTCGGGGCAGTTGGGCCGCTCCATTGTTGAATCGTTGAACGCCGCGGCAGTGCCGGTGGTTGGTGGGACGCGAACCCCGGCCGCTGGCGCCAATGAGCGTCGGATCGATTTTGACGATCCCGGCACACTGAACTTTAAGGGCGTCGACACGCTCGTGCTGGTCTCCGCCGGCTACGCCGAGGACGACGTCGTCATCTTCCGCCACGATCGTGCAGTGGCGGCCGCGGAGAGGGACGGGGTGCACCACATCATCTACACCAGCCTTGCCACCGATGGTGACCACCTTGGCTTTGCGCTGGCCCATCGCTGGACAGAACGTCGCATTCAGGCGAGCGGGCTGCGGTGGACGATATTGCGCAACGGAATTTACGCCGAGCTCCTCGGCGCACTCATGGCCCCGTCCGGCGACGTGGTGACGGCGCCGTTGGGAAACGCTGGCGTGGCTGTTGTCGCCCGGGCCGACCTGGCAGCGGCGGCATCGGTGGTGGCCAGGAATCCGGAAGCCCACGCCGGACGAGTGTACGACCTGGTGGGATCCCATGCGGTCACGGCACAGGACGTTGCCCGGCATGCCGGTCTGGACTACCGGCCGGAGTCGCTCACAGCCCGCCGGGAAACGCTCAACACCAATGGGCTGTTGCCGTTCCAACCGAGCATGCTGCTCTCAGCCTATTCAGCCATCGCCAACGGTTTCCTGGCCGGCACAACCACCGATCTCGAAAAACTCATTGCCGGCTGCCTCACGGACCCGATCCCGATTGCCGCGGCGGCGATGGGGCACCACTAAGGCCAGTCGCGGGTGGCTAGTACCAAATGGTATCCGTCGGCGTCGGCGAAGGTCATGCCGTGCTCATCCCAATAGGGATTGCGGGCCAAAACGCGGACGCCTCCGGCGTGCTCCAGACGCAAAATGGAGTCCTCGTCAATGGCTTCGCCGAGGTAGATCACCAGAAGATCCTCCGCGGTGGGTGAAGGTTCCAGGGTGTGGTCTTCGACGATTTCTAGGTGCCAGGCGGCATCTGGCCATCCGATGAAGGCAAGCTTGTGTCCGGAGGGACCGTCTTCCTTGCGCCCTTGGAGTAGCAGGCCAACTCCTTCGACCCAGTACCGAATCGCCGCTTCAATGTCATGGGTCGGACGCGCGATGCGGATGTGGAGGTGTGCCTCGGGTTTCATACGTGAGAAGAGTAGCCCAAGCATTGGCGCGGCGTATGTTGAGAATTTCTACGATCAGGGCTCAAGCATCACCACAGGGCAATACCACCGCGGCATCACCACAGGGCAGTACCACCCCGGATCCGCTGGTCCACAAGATCTCCACCGCCAGGTCGGCCGCCTGCACAAGATAAAAGCACAACTGTGCTTCATTGATGCAGCTGCGCGGCGCGTTTGCGTGCACTGATTTGCTGTTGCGTCCGCACTCGGTGACACTGCTCAGCAGGGGCGGATACTAGAGCCGGCGGCGAACGGCCACGGAGCGCAGCACGCTGGTGCCCATCATGAGAAACGCTGCGGGCAGGGCGATCATGGAGATCCAGTTGAAACCGGGCCACGGAGTGCCGCCAGCCCACTTGCTGATCAGGACAACTATCAAGGCGATCAGGGCCAGTACGGCCATGGCCATGGCCGCATAATTGAAAATCTGCCAGCCACGGCTCACCGGTTGCGGGGCTGAAAAAAGGGGGTTCATGAACATAACGCTAACAGCGGACAGGTGGGGCACAAAGCCGCGCTAGTGGTGTCAACACGGTAACGTAGGGGTACGTGTTGCTACACGATCTGTCACTGTGGGTACCGTCTGCCGCAATTCAAGGCCCGCAGGACTGCGACGAGTTATCGCACAGGCACGGAAAGTGATTTCCACCGACAAAACTTTTTAAGGGGTAAGCAAGTGCCTATCGGCAAAGTGAAGTGGTACGACAACGAAAAAGGCTTCGGCATCATTGCTGCCGACGACGGCCGTGAAGTTTTCTTGCGCGCAAACGCACTGCCAGCGGATGCAACAGACATCAAGCCCGGAATGCGCATGGAATTTGGCGTAGCCGATGGCCGCAAAGGTGCTCAAGCCATGGCTGCAAAGATCTTGGATCGCAGCGCCTCCGTTGCCAAGGCCAAGCGCATGCCCGCCCGCGACCTTGCCCCGATTGTGCAGGACTTGGTGACGTTGCTCGAACACTCTGTAGGATCTCTGACCAACGGCAAGTACCCTGACGGTGACGCGAGCAAGATTGCCGCAGCGTTGCGCAAGGTTGCCGACAACTTCGACGCATAACGGTGCCCACCATGACCGAATTTTCTGGCGAATCAGCCGCCGCAGCTGTTCCGGAGGCAATGCCGCGCCCGGGTGTACCCACCTGGCGGGTAGGGAAGCCCGACGCCGCCCTGGCAGCGGATGTGGCAACTGCCCGCGCTGCTGTGCGAACCATCGCCCATGACGGCGACATTGGCAGGCATCTCGGTGCCCGCAGCGAAGGTGTCCGTTGCGTGACACATTTATTTGAATCCAAACTGCCCGGATACGGCGGCTGGGTGTGGTTTGCCACGCTGGCCCGGGTTTCGCGGGGCAAGTACTCCACCGTTAACGAAGTGGGGATGCTGCCCACCAACGACTCCGTTCTGGCGCCGCCGTGGGTGCCTTGGTCCGAGCGGGTGCGCCCCGAGGACCAGCCTGAGCCCGAGGAGCAGCCGGCGGTTGAGAGTGACCAGCCCGACGACGACGACGCCGAACCTGAAGCCGCCGTCGACACTGACGCCGAGTCCAACTGACGGCAGATGGCGTGAAAAGAACCCCACCAACTGGTGGGGCTCTTTTCAGCTGACCTGCAGGAGGCCTCACGGGCTCCGTGGGTGTTAGAGGTTTTCGATCACGTAGTCAATGCACCTGGTCAGGGCCGTGATGTCCTCGGGATCGATGGCCACAAAGGTGGCTATCCGCAACTGGTTGCGGCCAAGCTTGCGGTACGGTTCGGTGTCCACAATGCCGTTGGCGCGCAGCACCTTGGCCACGGCCGCCGCGTCCACCGACTCGTCGAAGTCGATGGTGACAATCACGTTGGAACGGTCCGCCGGGTCGAGAACATACGGGGAGGCGACGGGGGAGGACTCGGCCCAGGAGTAGAGCCGGCCGGCAGAGTCGGCGGTGCGGGCCGAGGCGAAGTCGATGCCGCCGTTGGCGTTGAGCCACTGGACCTGGTTGTTCAGGGTGACAAGCGTGGAGAGGGCGGGTGTGTTGTACGTCTGGTTCACCAGGGAGTTGTCAATGGCGGTAGTCAGGTTCAGGAAGTCAGGAACCCAACGGTTGGACGCACCGATGCGGGCGGCACGTTCCAGCGCAGCCGGGGAGAACAGTGCAAGCCAGATGCCGCCGTCGGAGGCGAAATTCTTTTGCGGGGCGAAGTAGTACACATCGCTCTCCCGCACATCCACGGCCAGGCCACCGGCGGCGGAGGTGGCATCCACCAGCACCAGGGCGCCGTCGTCAGCGCCTGCAACGCGCCGCACGGGAGCCGCAACACCTGTGGAGGTTTCATTCTGCGGCCAGGCGTAAGCGTCCACGCCAGCCTCAGCAACAGCCACCGGGCGGGTGCCGGGGGCTGAGGTGATGATCGAGGACGGGGCAAGGAACGGTGCCTTGTTGGTGGCGGCGGCAAACTTGGAGCCGAACTCGCCAAAGGAGAGGTGCTGGGCCTTGTTCTCCACCAGCCCAAAGGCTGCAACGTCCCAGAACGCCGTGGAGCCACCAACACCCAAGATGACCTCGTAGTCGTCGGGGGCGCCAAAGAAGTCCTTCAGGCCGCTGCGTACCTCGCCGACAAGGTTCTTAACGGGAGCCTGACGGTGGGAGGTGCCCAGGAGCGTTGCCCCGGCCGCGGAGAGAGCGGCGACCTGCTCGGGGCGGACCTTGGAGGGGCCGGCGCCAAAACGGCCGTCGGCCGGGCGCAGCTGCGCGGGAATGGTGAGGGGCGTGGATTCGCTCACAAGTTGCTCCAAAAAATTATGCGATGGAAGGTAGCTAGGACCCAAGGGCTGTTGCCAATTCTGCCGTAGAAGTCCGCCCAGCGGAAAAGTACTGACATCTTGGGCAAGATTCGCACACCATTACGGCACTATCGCGCGGCGCGCAGGCGCCGCAGGTTTCCGTCGGTAGCGCCAATCAGGCTAACGTAGAGGCGATAGCCTTTGCCCAAAAAACTCACCCAACAACAGGAGGATACTGCCGTGGCCGATCTGATTGACACGACCGAAATGTATTTGCGGACCATCCTGGAGTTGGAAGAAGAGAACATTGTGGCGCTGCGGGCACGCATTGCCGAGCGTCTGCACCACTCCGGGCCCACAGTTTCTCAGACCATTGGCAGGATGGAACGGGACGGGCTGGTGATAGTGTCCGGGGACAGGCACCTGGAGCTCACGACCGCCGGCCGGGACAAGGCCACCCGCGTGATGCGTAAACACCGGCTGGCCGAAAGGCTGCTCTCGGATGTGATCGGCCTTGACTGGGCCTACGTTCATGAGGAGGCCTGCCGTTGGGAACACGTCATGAGCGAACGCGTGGAGCAACGCCTGTTTGACTTGCTGGGCCGCCCGGCGGAGTCCCCCTACGGCAACCCCATTCCGGGGCTCGAAGAGCTCGGTGGGGACATTTCACCGTTGTTTGCGGCCGGCCTGGTGACACTTGTTGATGCCATGGTTAGCTATTCCCCCGAACAGCGGGTCATCATCCACCGGCTGTCCGAGCGGATCCAGGTGGATCCGGAGTTGTTGGTCCAGCTCGACGAGGGTGGGCTGCGCCCCGGCGCACAGATCTCCCTGGCCCAGGTGGGGGAGTACATTTCCGTGCGCGTGCCGGGGATCGAAGGGGCCTTGGAACTGCCTCCCGAGGTGGCCTCCCATATCTTCGTCGCCATGAGCTGACTCACGTTTATTGATAACAAAGGTAACGGAATTATTACGTTTACCGCTGGTACCGTATAGTAAGAAACAGGCGCTGTAATCAAAGCGTTACCGTTGGGCGACACCGAACCTTGCCTTCGCACAACGGCACAGTAATCGTTTAGGCAAGGGCGGGGGAACCACTTTCGGCAGGCGTGCAGTCTGCCTTGGGGTGAAGTCCGTATTCGAACACACAGCAAACTATTCGCTGACGCAGTCCATGGGGCGGCGCTATGGACAGACGTGTGTCTCGAGGCTGGGCCGGATCAAAAGCTCCACTCTCTGATCCGAATCCGACAGCTAACTTCGCAGGTGCATCATAAGAGAGGCTTTTAGTGTCAGAGGTAAAGCAGCGGGGGCGCCGTCGCGCGCCGTCGCCGGCCACTCATGAGCTTGTAGCGATGACTGGCAGCCGCCGTCAAGCACTTGCCGCAGAGCGTGCCAATTCGTCGTCGAACGTTTCCGTAGCCGCGTTGCTACGTGCCGGAGCAGCCAGCGGTGCCGGCCAGAAAATGGGCGTAGCCATGGCCGCCACGGGACTGGTCCTGGCCGTCACGTTGCCGTCCACGCAGGCCATAGACCAGCACCAGGTTGCGCCGGAATTCGCCGCAACTGCGCAGGCTCAGGCCGTGGTCACCGCATCGGCCGATATCCCCATAACTTTTGAGTCGCCAGAATTTGGTAGCGCCTTGAACCCCGATGGTCAGCTGAAGCAAACGTTGAAGGTCAATGCCTCCAACGTCGCCCCCGCTGCGTCCAAGGGAACCCTGTCCGCGCCGCTGGAGAGCCTTGTACCAAGCTCGCCGTTCGGCGGACGTGTCAGCCCCATCACGGGCCAGGTTGATGAACAACACACCGGCCAGGACTTTGCCATCCAGTGCGGCAACCAGGTGTTCGCCGCCGCCGGTGGAGTAGTCACCTTCTCCGGCTGGCACGACTTCGGTGGCGGAAACCGCGTGGTCGTTGACCACGGCAACGGCCTCTCCACCTCGTACAACCACATGAGCGAGAACAAGGTCAAGGTTGGCCAGAAGCTCGAACGCGGCGATCAGGTGGGCCTCAGCGGCACCACAGGCGCCTCGACCGGGTGCCACCTGCACTTCGAGGTCATTGTTGACGATGAAACAGTCGACCCCATGGGCTGGCTTTAATTCATCCACAGGCGCCATTTGATTACGACTTAGTCACACGACCGTGACCTGAACGTGACATTGCCTAATTTCTGTTGTAACGTCGTAATCGCGCTAACTTCGAATCAAGCTGGCGTCCGTGAGTGGATTGCCTAGCTCTGCCACTGCTCATGGTCCGTTCGTATCAATCGTCTGGCAGGGGCGGGGGAACCAAAAAACGGATTTCGCAGTTTTTTTGCAGAAGTCCTTGGGGTGAAGCCGCGACACGTTCAAACACGCAGAAGAAGACATTCTTTGTGCGCGCCAAAACGTGAAGCGGCCGGGTGACTCCCATCCGAATCCGACAGCTTACCTCGCAGGCATTGGGAGAGGAAACCTTCTTGGCTTCAAACACTGCCCTCGGGCGCCACCGCGCCGAGGTTGTTAAGACCAGCCCGATCTCCACCCTCACGAAAGCCGTCAGCTCAAACGTCGGCGGGGTTGGTCGTCAGGCGGCTGTTATCGCAGCTGCATCAGGACTAGTACTAACATCCGGTATCGCAGCAAACGCGGCTACTCCCACTGTGGAGCGCGCTTCTGATGGTGCTACAACGCTGAACATGAATACGGAGCACGTTTCCGCAATCACAGCAGCATCCACGGTGAAGATCTCCTTCGCCACCCCGTCGATCACCTCCACCCCGGCCCCTGTTGTTGAGGAACCGGTAGTTGTAGAGGCGCAAAGCAGCGACGTTGTTAGCGACGTTGCAGCACCTGTTGCAGAAAAGGCAGAAGAGGCAGTAGCGGCTCCCGTTGCCGCACCTGTTGCAACTGTCACCACCAAAGCTCCTGAGGCCAAGCCTGTCACCAAGAGCGGAATTGGCGCAACCATCGCCAGCGCCGCATTGGCTCAGATTGGCGTTGCTCAGGACTGCACCAAATTGGCAACCAACTCCTTGGCTGCCGCTGGCATCAACCACCACGGCTGGCCCGACAGCTACTTGAGCTTGGGACGTACGGTTTCCGCAGCCGAAGCTCAGCCCGGTGACTTGATCTACTATGCAGATGGCGGCATGGGCATGGCCCACATCGCTGTTTACATTGGCGACGGCAAGGCCGTACACGGTGGCTGGGGTGGCGGCACAACCGCTATCTTCTCCGCCAACGTCGGTTCAGGCCCCGTTTTCATCGCCATGGGTCACTAAGAACTTCTTTTTCAAGCAATGAACCCCGTCCTTCGACGGGGTTCATTGCTTTAATCAGCCTCGCCCGGGCCCGTTCGGCAGTGGTCCGGCGGCTGCTCGGCAGCTGTCCGCGGTTGGCCGGTTGAGTAATTCCAAGGGGTGTGTAGGTGTGGCGTCGCTATTTGAGGTGCAAGGGTGTCGAGAATCGGCGTATCTACCCAATCGTCATACTCGGCGGCCGCCCGCTGCACGAAAATGCCATAGCTTGACGGAAATGCCATAGTACAAACTATGGCATTTCCGTCAAGCTATGGCATTTTTTGCCAGGAGCCCGAAATGTTAGGAGATGACGCCGTCTACCAAGGTATGGGTACGGCGTGGCGTCGCAATTTGAGGTGCAAGGGTGTCCAGAATCGGCGAATCTAAGCGAATCTCATACTTGGAGATCAATCGTGTCCATCTACGACACCATCAAGGGCCAAGTCGACCTCGAACAACACGGCGGACGCCCCCCAATCGGCGTCACAGCTCGTGATAGCAAACGTCTGTTGTCGATGACGCCCGCGATCTGGCACAACAACCAAATCGGCCGAACCATCGGCCCTCAATGATCGCCTACGACCACGAACCCCTTGCAATGACTCACCGAAAAGCTCCGGCCGTGCCCTGTAGCATTGCCCTATGCTGACGCCGAAACCTCTCCCATGCAGGCAGTGATTCTTGCCGGCGGGCTCTCCCGGCGTCTGGGCGGTGTGCCCAAAGCGGGGCTTGTGGTGGACGGCAAAACGTTGCTGGCCCGCACAGTGGAGGCCGCGGCGCAGGCGATCACCGCCGCGGAAACCGCCCACCCCGCCAGCACGCAAGGGGCCGCGGGCGCCCAACCAAGCATCGCCGTCGTCGGGCCGGTGGAAAGTGTTGCAGCCTGGCTGGGCACAGCAAAACTGCGGGAGCAGGTGGTGGCCGTCCAGGAGGATCCGCCTTTTGCCGGCCCCGCCGCGGGAATCGCCGCCGGCTTGGCCGCCTTGCCGGCCCGCGAGGGGAGGGTGCTGATCCTGGCGTGTGACATGCCCGCGGCGGCCACCGTGGCGCGGCTCCTGCTCGCAGCGGACGGCTTTTCCGCACCAGAAGCCGTCCTGGCCGTTGACCGGGGCCGGTTGCAGCCGCTGGCAGGCATCTACCCCGTGCCGGAACTACTCGCCGCGGTGGCTGCGGCGCGGACGTCACAACGGCTGGCGAACGCGTCCGTGCGCTCACTCATTGCTAGTGTAAGCATCAAGGAATGTGTTGTCCCTGAGGGCATCACAGCGGACATAGATACGTGGGATGACGCCCGCAGCCACGGCATTGGGGTGCGGGGTTGCGAGCAGGAATGAGGAACCAGGTGGAAAACCAGGAACAACTTCTGCAAGCGTGGCTGACCAAGCTTCAAGAGGCGTTTGAGATTGCCGATATTGAGGTGAACATCGCGGCAGTGCTCGACCTTGCCGGGGTGGCGGCCCATTCGATAGTTCGCCCGGCGGCGCCACTGACCACCTTCGTGGCGGGGCTGGCGGCAGGCTTGGCGGCGGGGTCCGGCCAGGTCGATGAGGCAACAGCCATGAAGGCTGCCTTGGGGCTGGCCACGACAATGTCGGAGGCGGAACGGGCCGAGCCTGCCGCCGGCACCGCTGCCGAACACTAACCCATGGGTTCCACGCCGGTAGATCGGCCACATAGGGCCCCGCGCACCTGGGCCGAGGCCAGGGCGCTGGCCTATGCCCTGCCCGAGGCGTTGCCGGCCCACCCGGTGCCGCTGACGGACGCGATGGGGCGGACGCTGGCGGCGGATTTGCTGGCCAGCCACCCCATGCCGCACTACGCGTCCGCCGCCATGGACGGGTGGGCTGTGGCGGGGAGCCCGCCGTGGATCTTTGCCGAACCGGGGCACCGCCTGGTGGCCGGGCAGGCTGTTCCCATTCTCACCGGAGGTCTTGTACCGCCCGGCGCCAAGGCTGTGCTGCGCAGCGAGTCGGGCCAGATCAAGAACGACGACGACGGCCTGCCAGTTTTGCTTCTTGGCCAGGACTCACGGCCCGGCGAGCCCAAGAACGGCCAGCACATCCGCCCCGTGGCGCAAGAAGCAGCCGAGGCCGAGGTTTTGATCAAAGCCGGCACCACGCTCAACCCCGCCCATATTTCCCTGGCGGCCCTGGGCGGGGCAGACGATCTCAGTGTTTTAGGCAAGCCCCTGGTCAAGATCGTGCTGACGGGCGATGAGGTTATAGCGTCAGGCATTCCTGCGGCAGGGGAAGTGCGTGACGCATTTTCGCCGCAGCTGCCGCATGTGGTGAACCTGTTGCGTGGCTCGGTGGTGGGTCTGGAACGGGCCAGCGACAGTCTTGAGGCGATGGTGGCAGCCCTGGCTGACGTGCCGGAGTTGCCCGCGGACGTCCTGATCACCACGGGGGCCACAGGCAACTCCAGCGCGGATTTCCTGCGCCGCGCCGTTGAGGCACTGGGCGGCACCTTCCACATCAACAACATCGCCATGCGGCCAGGACACCCCACCGTACTGGCCGAACTGCCCGACGGCCGTTTCTTGGTGGGGCTGCCCGGCAACCCCCTGGCGGCCATGGTGGCTCTGCTGAGTGTGGCCGCGCCGCTGCTGGCAAAACTGGGCAGCGCCCCCATGCCGGCCACCCGCGAGGTTCCGTGCGGTACGCCCATCAAGGAGTTTCACGGCCCCACCAGGCTCATGCCGTACCGCCTGGTGTACGGGCTGGCTTCGCCGTGCGCGCACACCGATTCTGCCATGATGCGTGGTCTGGCCGGTGCTGACGGCATCATGGTGGTCCCGCCGCACGGGGCAAAAATGGGCGAATCCCTCACAGCGTTCGCCCTGCCATGGACGTGACCGCCGGGGGAGTGCAGCACGGCCAGGTGAGCGCACGGCCCGAAACGTTCAGTTGCGCCGACGGGCGGCTGCTGCACGGGCACGTGTTTGCCGTTCCCGGCGGCGTGGACGTGCGTGGCACGGTGGTCATTGGCAGTGCCACGGGCGTGTTGGCCAGCTACTATCATCGTTACGCGGCATTCCTGGCTGCCCACGGGTTTACGGCGCTCACCTTTGACTACCGGGGGATCGGCCAGTCTCGCGGCGGATCGTTGCGCGGCCAAAACCAGCGCTGGTACCACTGGGGCTCCCTGGACATTGACGCAGTCCTCGGGTGGGCCGTGGACCGTTCGCAGGGCTTGCCGGTGCACTTTGTGGGGCACAGCTTTGGTGGCTTCGGGGTGGGGTTGGCGGCAAACGCCAGCGCACTCTCACGCATCCTCACAGTCGGCGGGCAGCACGCGCATTGGCGTGACTTTAGTGTTCGGCACAAAGTTGAGCACGCCGTTCGATGCCTGGTGACCCTGCCTCTGGTGGCGGCGGTGGGGTATTTTCCGGCCAAGCGGTTCGGGGTGATGGAGGATCTCCCGCGCGGAGTTGCCCTGGATTGGGCGCGTTCCCGCAAGGATTTTACGACGACGGCGGCGGCCGGGTCCCAGCGTGAGGCGCTGCGCGCGAACCAGTTGGCCCTGACCGCACCCATCCTGGCCGTGGCACCCAACGACGACTCCTACGCCACCCGTGCCGCCATGGAACGGGCAGTGGCCTACACCCCCAACAGCGCCGGTCGCATCATCCACCTGCGCCCGGAAGACTATGGCGAGTCACGTTTGGGGCACTTTGCCTTGTTCCACAGCAGATACAGGCACACGTTTTGGGAACAGACCCTGCACTGGTTGGGTGAGGGAGTGTGGTTGACAGGTGGCGGTGCCGCCGGGAGTGGTTCTAACGCAGCACCGAACTGAGCAACAGGCTTGTCTCACTGTTGACCACCCCCGGGATGGACCGGATCTTCCCCAACACGTGGTCAAAGTCGGCAAGGTTCGCAGCACCCAACTCCGCCACCAGATCCCACGCACCGTTGGTGGTGTGCAGTGCCCGGATTTCTGGCAGCCCCTTGAGCTGGCTGATGACCCGGTCCGTGGCCCTGCCCTCCACCTCGATCAGGGAGATGGCACGAATGGCCAGTGGGTCCAGCTCGTCGCGCACCCGGACGGAAAACCCCACCACCGTGCCGGACGCCAGCAACCTCTCCAGCCTGCTGTTGACTGTTGCCCGGGAAACCTCAAGCCGCCTGGCCAGGCTCGCCACAGGTTCCCTGCCGTTCTCGCGGAGTGCTGACAGCAGTGCTCGGTCAAGGTCATCAAGGGTAGTCATGGGCAAAGTGTATAGCGAAGGGTCGCATAGTGTGCAGAAGCCGTGCGGAATGTGAGTGATCTGCTCATTGAACATGCAAATCGCTACGCCGTACAGTGAAGGAAAACTAGCTGAAGGAAGCCCATGACGCGCTTTGTGGATGTTCAAAATATGATTCGTTGGGTTGCCGCCCGCGGGCCGGAAACCATCATGACCGAGATGGTGGACTACCTTGGCGATGATTTTCGGCGCTGGGAGGAGTTTGATAAGTCCCCGCGAGTAGCCAGCCACACAGCGTTTGGGGTGATTGAGCTGATGCCCACCGCCGACCAGGACAGCTACGCATTTAAGTACGTCAACGGCCACCCGGCCAATCCGCTGCGTGGCTTTCAAACGGTGACAGCGTTTGGGGTGCTGGCCGATGTACACAACGGTTACCCGACGTTCATGTCGGAGATGACTGTATTAACTGCGTTGCGGACGGCTGCAACCTCGGCCCTGGTGGCCAAGAAACTGGCCCGGGTAAATTCCAGCCGGTTGGCCCTGATCGGCACCGGAAGCCAGTCCGAATTCCAGGCCCTGGCCTTTCGTGGTGTTCTGGGCATCGAAAAACTCACTGTTTGGGATACAGACCCGGCAGCCATGGAGAAGTTTGTGCGCAACATGCGCCCGCTCGGCTTTGACATCACCCTTGCCGAGTCGGCAACGGCGGCCGTCCGGGGAGCTGACATCATCACCACCTGCACGGCAGATAAGACCAAGGCCACCATTCTCAGCGCAGACATGGTGGAACCGGGCGTTCACATCAATGCCATTGGCGGGGACTGCCCCGGCAAGACAGAGCTGGCACCGGCCATCTTGCAACGGGGCAGCGTCTTTGTGGAGTTTGAGCCGCAAACCCGCATCGAGGGCGAAATTCAGCAACTGCCGGCGGACTTCGCCGTCACCGAGTTCTGGCAGGTACTCACTGGCCAGGCGCCGGGGCGCGTCAGCCAAGACCAGGTGACCATCTTTGACTCGGTGGGATTCGCCGTCGAGGACTTCTCCGCCCTGCGCTACGTCCGCGATTCCGTGGCCGGCACCGAGTTCTGCCAGGAGATTGACCTGGTGGCGAACCCCGAGAACCCCAAGGACCTGTTCGGGCTCATGGGCGTCCTCGCCCCCACCGGATCCTGACCGCTGGCGGGCTAGCCGACCGGCTCCAAACGAATGACAACCGATTTCGAGGTGGGTGTGCCGCTGACATCCGCGGTGGAATCCAGCGGCACCAGGACGTTGGTCTCCGGGTAGTACGCGGCGGCGCAGCCAACAGGGGTCGAGTAGGCCACCACCCGGAAGTTCGCTGCCCTGCGGTCAACCCCGTCCTTCCATTCCGAGACCAAGTCCACCATGGCGCCGTCGGCAATGCCCAGCTCGTGAAGATCCGCCTGGTTCACCAGGACCACCCGGCGCCCGTTCTTAATGCCGCGGTACCGATCATCCTTGCCGTAAATGGTGGTGTTGTACTGGTCGTGGGAGCGCAGCGTCTGCAGCAGCAACCGCCCGGCCGGGACCGTGGGGTACTCCAGCGTGTTGGCCGTGAAGTGGGCCAGCCCGGAGGCCGTGGCGAAGGACCGTGAATCGCGGGGCCCGTGCGGCAGAATGAAACCGCCGGGCTGGTCAAGCTTGGCCTCAAAGTCCGCAAATCCGGGGACCACGGCCGCAATATGCCGGCGGATCAGGCTGTAGTCCCCGGCCAGGGCGCTCCAGTCGGCGAGCGGGGCGCCCGGGCGGGTGCCGCCGTCGGCCGTTTCAAACAGCAGCGTGGCGAGCCGGCACACGATGGCCACTTCGGAGAGCAGATTGCCCGACGCCGGGGCCAACCGGCCGCGCGAGGCGTGCACGGCGCTCATCGAATCCTCAACGCTGACACGCTGATCGCCGCTGGCCTGGGTGTCACGTTCGGTCCGGCCAAGGGTGGGCAGGATCAGGGCCTGGCGGCCGGTGACCAGGTGGGACCTGTTGAGCTTGGTGGAGATTTGCACCGTCAGGGAAAGGTTGCCCATGGCCTTTTCGGTGATGTCCGAGTCGGGGGAGGCGCGCACAAAATTACCGCCCATACCCACAAAGACGCCGGCCTTGCGATCACGCATGGCCGCGATGGCAGCCACCGTGTCAAAGCCGTGGGCGCGCGGTGCTGTGAAGGAGAATTGCGCGTCGAGAGCGTCCAGGAACGCGGCCGGCATGCGTTCGAAGATGCCCATGGTCCTGTCCCCCTGAACATTGGAGTGGCCGCGGACGGGGCACACCCCGGCGCCGGGCTTGCCAATATTGCCCTGCAGGAGCAGCACGTTGACCACGTCGCGGAGCATGGCCACCGAGTGTTTGTGCTGGGTCAGGCCCATGGCCCAACAGATAACTGTGGCCTTGGACGCCAGAAGCCGGGCACCGGTGGACCGGATCTGGGCCTCGGTGAGACCCGAGGCTTTCACAATTTCCGCCCAGGTGAGCGCCTCCAGCTGCGCCAGGTACGCGCCAAGACCTGTGGTGTGGGCGTCGATGAAGGCCGTGTCAAACACGCGTCCGGCATGTTCGGACCCCGGCCGGCGCTGTTCCTCCAACAGGAACTTGCCCAAGCCCTGGAACAGCGCTTGGTCGCCGCCGAGTTTGATTTGCAGGAAGTCATCGGCAAGGGCAATGCCGCCGCCCACCAGTCCGCGCACTGTTTGCGGGTTCTCGAAACGCATCAGCCCGGCCTCGGGCAGCGGGTTGACGGCCACGATCGCGGCGCCGTTCTTCTTCGCCTTCTCCAAGGCGGTGAGCATGCGCGGGTGGTTGGTGCCCGGGTTTTGCCCGGCGACCACAATCAGTTCGGCCCGGTAGATGTCCTCCAACGACACCGAGCCCTTGCCGATACCCAGGGTTTCGGTCAGGGCCGAGCCGCTGGATTCGTGGCACATATTGGAGCAGTCGGGCAGATTGTTCGTGCCCAGTCCACGAACCATGAGCTGGTACAGGAAAGCAGCCTCATTGGAGGTGCGCCCGGACGTGTAAAAGATGGCTTCGTTGGGATCCTTGAGCGCCTTGAGCTCGTCGGCCAGCAGTCCCAGGGCGTGATCCCAGGAAACCGGCACATAGTGGTCACTGCCCTCGGCCAGGAACATCGGATCAGTCAGCCGGCCCTGCTGGCCCAGCCGGAAGTCGTCCCAGGTGCGCAGTTCGTTAATACTGTGCTTGGCGAAGAATTCCGGGGGCACCCGCCGGGTGGTGGCTTCCTCGGCAACGGCCTTGGCCCCGTTCTCACAAAACTCGGCTTTGTGCCGTTTCTCGTCCTCCGGCCAGGCACAGCCGGGGCAGTCAAAGCCGTCCTTTTGATTGATCTTCAGCAGTGCCTGGGCCGAACGCACCGGCCCCATCTGCTGCAGCGAGATTTCCAGGGCGTGCACCACGCCGGGGATGCCCACGGCCTTCTTTTGCACGCTGCCAACGCGCAGCTGTTGTTCATCAATGTTTTCCTGGGGCGCTTTGCCAGCCATGCGGGGGTCCCTTCGCCGTGGAGCATCTAGTCTGATACTAGACGTTACTGTTTTTGGAGGATTGCATGGGACGACTGATCCGGCGGGTCAGGGCCACCAGGATTGACATTGCTGGTGGCCGCAGGGTGGTGCGTGAGGAAGCATTGGCCGTGGAGGAGCCGCTGGAGATCCGGCTGGGGCACGAATCCTTCAGCGTCACCATGCGCACCCCGGGCGACGACTTTGATCTGGTGGCCGGGTTCCTGCTCTCCGAGGGCATCATCTTCGCCCCGGAACAGCTGATTTCCCTCAGGTTTTGTGCCGGTGAGGACGAAAATGGGGTCCAAACGTTTAACGTGGTCGAAGCCCAGCTCCGCCCCGACGTGGCCCTGCCCCTGGCCGCAGCCCAACGCCATGTGACAACCTCCAGCGCCTGTGGGATCTGCGGGACGGCGTCCATCGATGCTGTGCGGAAGTCCTCGCACTTCGCCATGGCCTCGGACGTGGCACAGCCGCTGATTGCTGCTGGCGTGCTGGCCGGTCTGCCCGACACCCTGCATAAGCAGCAGAAACTATTTGAAAAGACCGGCGGCGTCCACGCGGCCGGTTTGTTCACCCCTGCCGGGGAGCTGGTGTCTGTGCGCGAGGATGTGGGGCGGCACAACGCCGTGGACAAGGTCCTGGGGGCGGCGTTCCGGGATCAGGCGCTGCCCCTGGCCAACACCATCTTGCAGGTCTCCGGGCGGGCCTCCTTTGAACTCGTGCAAAAGGCGGCGATGGCGGGGGTGCCGGTGCTCGCGGCCGTGAGTGCGCCGTCGTCCCTTGCCGTGGAATTAGCTCACAGCGCCGGGGTGACAGTGGTTGGCTTTAGCCGCGGGAACACGCTGAACGTCTACACGCATCCGGGGCGCGTGGGGTAGTCCCCGCACCATGCTTTCACTGCGCGCCGCTGGCGTATTCGATGATCTGCGCCACGCTGGGCGATTGCGCCAATCCCACGGCTGTGGGATTGATGGTGTTTTCCTGCCCCACCTCGGTGACCTGGAAGGAAACGCTGGAGGAGTCCTTGATGCCGTCAGCTGCCCCGGCGAACGCCTGCAACGACTCCCGCAGCACTGTCTCCAATGACTGAACACCTGCCTGCGCCATGATGCGGACATTGACTGTGGAGCCCATGCCGGCGTTCACGTTGTAGCGGGCCTTGACCTCGACGACGTCGGGCACGGCGGCAATCGCCGACTTGAGGTTTTCGGCAGCGGAACTGTCGTTACCGGTTTTCCCGCCGCCACACGCGGCCAGCAACACAGCCAGAAGTCCCACAACAATGACCGTCCCTAGTTTTTTGAACATCTGATCCAAGCCTCTATCCGTTTCGCCCGGTGGGGATGTCAACAGCACTAACTCTAGACCTGTCATCGGTGATGAAAGGACTCATGGAGGGGTCATTTTCGTAGCTGGCAATGTCCGGATACTTCCCCGTGTCTGCCATGGAATCGCGGTAATTGTTGTAGTCGTGATTGGTGAGCGCATCGCTTGCGGCAGCACCGAGGACCGCGCCATCGACGGCTCCGGCTGGCCCCAAACTCGCCCCGGCGGCTGCCCCACCAAGATCAAGCTGGGGTACAAGATCGTCGCGGTGCCTGACCTCCAACACGTTGACGCGCGGCGAGGCGCAGACGCGGCAACGTGCCAGCGCCCCAGCCATCTAGCCTTCGTCGGCGGAAGACGGCCTATTGGTGGGAGTTGGCATACTGGCGGATCTCATCGACGGTGGGCGTGGTGCTCAGGCCGAGGGAGTCTGGGCGGATTCCGTTTTCCTCAACGCCCTCGGTGAAGACGTAGTACGCCACGGAAACGGTCCCCTTAGTGGAGCCGGAAGCGCCCGCAAAGGCATGTAGGGAGTCATCCAGTACGGTTTTCAGAGCTGCGTCCGGGGAAACCGTGAGGCGCACATTGATGCGTTTGCTCATGCCCGCATTGTTGTTGTATTCGGTCTTGACCGATACAACGCCCGGCACCTGGGCCAGGGAGGCATCCATGTCCTTGACCAGGGATGCCCCACCGCCGCATCCCGATAGAAATGCTGAAATGAGTCCCATAAGTAGAACAATACTTATCCTGCGGTTACTCGTGGTCATTCCTTGCTACCTCCGGCCTACGGGGATGTCCACAGCGGACACCATGGTGGGGTCGTTGCTGAGGAATGCATCCATGGATGGGTCACCTTCATACGAGCGTATATCCGGATACTTGGCGGTGTTGGCCAAATCAGACTTGTAGTCGTCCGTGGCGTGGTTGGCTCCGACGTCCCGAATTCCCTGAATTGCGTTGCCCACGGGTGAGGGCGCGTAGTGGAGGATATTGCCGAGTGTGTCCCGTGGCGGGTCGTCCATGGTGACGACTGTAACGTTGGCAGGTGTCTGGGACATTTGAAGGTTTGCGTTGAGCCCTCCGAGATCGAGCTTGGGCACGATGTCGCCTTCATGCTGGGCGGCAAGCACCTTGATGCTTGAGTCAACGTCACTGGTGTCAACTGGAGAGCCTACTGTCAAGATATTGGTTACGTTGTATCGGGAAGTGAAGTCCATGTCTGAACCCAGCTGGACCGCGAGGATGCCGCCTTGGCTGTGTCCGGCCAGCATGACGGGCTCGCCGGGCTTGATGCCCGCTCGTTCCATGGCCAAGACAATGTCGCGCTGGGCCGTGGTGGACTGGCCGGCCACGAGCATCAGGTTGCTGGTCAGGTCACGGGCCTGGCCACTGCCGTTGACACCCCAATTCTCCGTGCCGGGAATGTTCACAATGTGGGCCACGGTGCCGTCAGCTTGCCGCACCGTGACAATTCGTATGTCGCCGTCTTCAAGGCCGGAAACATGCCCCATGTCGTAGGCGTCCTCGACGCCCCCGAAAATTGAACTGATGGAGTTGGGCAGCTGCAGCGGGTTCCTCGAGCTGTTGGTGACCTCCTGGGGCTGGCCCGCGTACGGGGTGCCGTCTTCAAACAGGCTGAGGTTCAGATGCCCGCCAGAGAGCGCGCTCAACCCGGTGCTGAAACTGCTCCCCAGGGCCAGGGACCCCGAAGCAACTAGGCCTGCTAGTGAGGGTGGACTCCCGGACAGCCATTGCTCGCCGACGCCCAGAAAGTGTTCCAGGTGCCCGGCGCCGGTATCGGCAGCCGCGACAATAGCGGAGAAATCAATCTGCTCGGCTATCCAGCCTTGTCCGACTTTGATGGCGTCGCCAATGCCGTCAACATCATTGCCAATACCTTCGGTGACGTCGTCCCAGAGGTCCTTGCCGGCATCGACAATGTCATCCCACAGGCTGTTGCCGCCGCCGTCCACGGTGCTGGCGCGCTCCTGCTCGGCAATTTCGCGCAGCAACTCCGAGGCGGTATCGTCAAGGGCTGTCGCGGCAAGGTTCAGCCGTTGTCGGTTGGCGGGCCACTGGGCACGGAAGCGCTCGCTGTCTTGCCCCTGCCAGCCGGTGCGGGCAACGGTCCGGTTGACCTCCGAGGCGACCAGTTCAAGCTGCTGGGCGGAGCGTTTGAGAACGGTTACAAGGCCGCGGCAGTCCGCCGGGTCTAGGCCCTGGAATCCGTCGCTCATGATGCGCCCCTTTCGCCTGCAGCGGTGCCTCCGGCGGCCTTCTCTGCGCCGTCCAGGGCGTCATGGGCTCCAACCATGGCAAAGATGAGTTCATTGGCGATGTGCCCGGCGGGCACTTTGGTCAGCCGCACCTCGGGGGCATCGGCGGTGCGGGTGGTTACTGAATAGAGGGTTTCGCCCTGGACCGACCACATGCCGGCCCAGATGCGCGGCGGCAGGCCGGGCGCAGTGGTGGTGACGCTCAGCGTGACGTTGGCGTCCTCGGGCGGCAGCGACGCTGGATCCGTCCCTACTCCAAGAACTGCGGAGGGTTCGCTGTCCATCGGTGCGGCCTTGGCAGGAGCCCGAACCACGTCCAGAGGAGGCAGCAGCGTGGCGGTGGCACCCCACACGTTTTCCTCGTCGAAAAGCGTGATCTCCATGCTGTCCTCGCTGCCGGTGAAGACAGTCCCGTCCTCATGGCGCTCCGACAGGTGCCGCTGGTGGGCGGCCAGCCCCCGCCCGGCCCGCAACCCCAAAACGCTTGTGGTGCTGACCCCGTTGTAGGTGGCCCGGGCCGTCACGGTGATGGGTGCCGTCAACAAAAGTGCCACGGCGCCCGTCCACAGCCGCTTCACCTCACCCGGCGCCGGGGACATGCCCAGCACCTTCAGCTCCGCCCATCCGGCGGCGGCGTCTTCTTCGCCCAACGGCGCCGCGCCGTCCGCAGCTAGGCCGTCAACGTCGTCGTGGGCTAGACCCAGGGTGGCGCTGGTGGATTCACACAGCAACCGCCAGGCGGCCGTGCTCATCTGAAGGCGGCGCAAAACGATCGGGCGCGCTGTGTCTGATGCGGTCATGTGATTCCCCTGGTGCACGCTTCGAAGGCACCGGCAAAAGTGGTCCGTTCGCCGGGTCATGCGCCTAACTGTGTACCAAGGTACGTCACGGGCGTGGGGTTGGCGATGGGGTGCACTGCCCATGGCCCGCGCCGCCGAGCGCCGGTGGAACTAGATTTCGTGCAAGAGCCTGCGAATAAACTGTTGGGTGCGTTCCTCTTGCGGCTTGCGCAACACCTGGCTGGCCGGTCCACGTTCGACCACCACGCCGCCGTCCATGAACACCACCTCGTCGGCTGTTTGGCGGGCGAAGGCGAGCTCATGCGTCACAATCACCATGGTCCAGCCCTCATCCGCCAGTTCCTTGATAACAGCCAGGACGTCGTCCACCAGTTCCGGGTCCAGGGCGGAGGTGGGCTCATCAAAGAGCAGCAGCTGCGGTTTCAAGGCCAGTGCGCGGACAATGCCCACGCGCTGTTGCTGGCCGCCGGAGAGTTCAAAGGGGAAGGCGTCGCGTTTCTCGAACAGGCCCACACGCTTCAACAGGGCGTCCGCCTCGGCGATGACCTCCGTTCGTGGCCGTTTTTGCACCCGAACGGGGCCCTCGATGACGTTTTGCAGCACTGTCATGTGCGGGAAAAGGTTGTAGTGCTGAAACACCATGGCGCTGCGGTCGCGCAGCGCGGCGACCTCCTTGGGGGTGACCTTGGCGTCAAAATCTAGGGTCAGCGGGGGCAGTTGCGCGTCGACACCGGTGGCGTCGCGACCACCCACGGTGACCGATCCGGCGTCGGGCATCTCCAAGCCATTGAGAGAGCGCAGAATGGTCGTCTTGCCGGAACCGGAGGGGCCAATCAGGGCCACCACTTTGCCGCGCGGGACATCTAAATCAATGCCGCGCAGCACAGTGTTGGTGCCGAAGGATTTGTTCAGGCCGCGAACTTCAAGAACAGCATCAGTGGGCGACATACCTGTCCAACCTCTTTTCCACACGTGTTTGGGCGCTCGACAAGGCAAGGCAGATCAGCCAGTAGATCATGGCCGCTTCAAGGTAGAGCAGCATGAATTCCTGGCTGAACGCCGCCACCTGCTGCGCCACCCGGAACATTTCGGTGACAAGGATCAGGGAGGCCAAGGAGGTGTCCTTGACCAGGGAGATGAACGTGTTGGACAGCGGCGGGACCGAAACGCGTGCGGCCTGGGGCAAGATGATGCGCAGCAGTGTCTGATTGCGTGACATGCCGATCATGTGCCCGGCCTCCCACTGCCCCTGGGGCACCGAAAGGATGGCCGCGCGAATGACCTCGGCAGCGTAGCCGCCAACATTCAAGGAGAACGCGATGATGGCACTGGGCCAGGGTTCGATCTTCACACCCACGGCGGGCAGCCCGTAAAAGATCACGAACAGCTGCACCAGCAGGGGTGTGCCGCGGATGAGCGAGACATACACCCGGCCCGCACCGTTGGCCAGCTTGTTGGAGCTGATGCGCATCACGGCCACCACCAAGGCAATCAGCAGCCCCAGGGCAAACGACGCCAGCGCCAGTGGGATGGTGCCCTGGACGGCGCCTAAAAGCAGCGGACCCAGCGAACTCCAGAATAGCTCAACGTTCATGGCTGAACTCTAACCCGCGCATCGCAGAACTATGACTAAGGCGCCGCAGCTCACTTGCTGAAGTCTTCGCCAAAGTACTTTTTACTCAAGGTGGTCAACGTGCCGTCCGTGGCGAGCTCCGCCAGTGCCGCGTTGACGGCGTCGTTGAGGGCCGTGGCGCCCTTACGGAACGCGAAGGAGGAATCCGAGGACTCCTCGGTGGTGGCGGCGATCTTCAAACCCGAGCCGGGGTTGTTATCCAGGTAGTCAAGGACTGTGAGCTTGTCATTGACAATGGCGTCGACACGGTCGTCCTTCAGGAGTGTCACCGACTGGGCCCAGCCCTCCACGGCCTCCACATTGGCCCCGCTTTCGGTGGCCAGCGTGTACCAGTTGCTGGTCAGTGACTGGGCGGTCGTTTTGCCCTTGAGATCGGCCACACTGGAGATGTCGGTGTTGCCTTCCTTGGTCACCACCACACCTCTGGACACTGTGTAAGGGGTGGAAAGCTCATACTTTTCCTGGCGCGTGGGATTAACGCTCACCTGGTTGGCGACGGCGTCAAAACGCTTGGCCTCCAGACCGGCAAAGATCGAATCGAACTGGGTTTCCTCAAACTTGGCTTTTACCCCCATCTTGGCAGCAACAGCCGTGGCAACCTCGACGTCGTACCCGGTGAGATCCCCGGCGCCGCCTTCATGGAAACTGAACGGCTTGTAGGTGCCTTCGGTGGCGAACACGATTTGACCAGCATCCTTGACCTGGCTCAGGGAGACATCCGCGCCGGAGTCGGCACCGGTGGATCCTGCGCCGCCGCAGGCCGCCAGGGCAATTGATGTTGCTGTGAGCAGGCCGACAAGTCCAAAGCTCCGACGATTCATTTTTCAGTGTTCCTTTGCTGTGCAAGATCGTGTGTGCCCGTGACTTTAGTGTGGCTCACGGGCAGCCCATGAATGGACGTTATCACTGCTCAACCGCAAAACAAGAGCTAATATTTCATCATGTGACGTCATTGTTAAGGTAGTGAATTGACTCACTGTGGATATTTGCGCTAGCTGGTGGCAATGTGGTTCCTTGTATGGTGCTTGTTGCTCTGAATCACCGGACCAGGAGTCCTCCTGGCGCGGCAGGGAGGATTAGGCTGGTAGCTTGCCCTCTTAACGACTAAGGAATACACGCATGAGTATGGAAGGCGCGGCCTGGAGCTCTTTGTGGAGTTCCATGCGCTCGAACAAGAGCAATGGTGGAATCTCGGAGGACACCCTGCGCCGGACCATCCGTTTCGCCAAGCCCTATACCCGCAAATTGCTGGTTTTTGTGGTCTTGTCAGTGGTTTCGGCGGCGCTGGCGGTGGCCACCCCGGTGCTTGCCGGGCAGGTGGTTGATGCCATTGTGGCGAAAACTGCTGTTGATGTGGTGGTGCGGCTGGCCGTGCTAATTGCTGTCGTGGCGGTTTTGGACGCCGGACTGTCCCTGGTGATCCGGTGGATTTCGGCCAACCTGGGTGAGAGCGTGATCTTGGACCTGCGCACAGCGGTTTTTGACCACGTCCAACGCATGCCCATAGCGTTTTTCACCCGGACCCGCACCGGTGCCTTGGTGAGCCGGCTCAACAACGATGTCATTGGCGCCCAGCAGGCGTTCTCCGGCACGCTGTCCGGGATCGTGTCCAACTCCGTGCAGCTGATCCTGACCTTGCTGGTCATGTTGAACACCTCCTGGCTGGTGACCTTGTTGGCGCTGGTGTTGCTGCCAATCTTCTTGATGCCGGCACGCCGGTTTGGCCGCCGCCTGGCCGGACTGCGGCGTGAGGCGGCGGACCTGAACGCCGATATGAGCACGCAGATGACGGAGCGTTTCTCCGCACCGGGCGCCACGCTGGTCAAGCTGTTTGGCCGCCCCGGCGAGGAGTCGCGCGAATTTGCCTCACGGGCCAACAGGGTGCGCGACATTGGTGTGCGCACGGCCGTCATGCAGTTTGTGTTTTTCACGGCACTGATGCTGGTTTCGGCCCTGGCCCTGGCGCTCGTGTATGGCCTCGGCGGCGCCTTGGCGATCGGTGGCACGCTTAACGCGGGCGACGTCGTCGTCCTGGCCCTGCTGCTGACCCGTCTCTACGCGCCGCTGACTGCCCTGGCCAACGCCCGCGTGGACATCATGAGCGCACTGGTCAGCTTTGACAGGGTGTTTGAAATTCTCGACCTGAAACCCTTGATCTCCGAGAAGCCCACGGCCAAGCCCGTCCCGGCGGGCCGGTTGAGCATTGAATTTACCGACGTCTCGTTCGCCTACCCGTCGGCAGACAAGGTTTCGCTGGCCTCGTTGGAGGATGTGGCCGTGCTTGACACCCGCGGCGGCGAGGACGTGTTGCACGGGATTTCCTTCCGCGCCGAACCGGGGCAAACCATTGCCCTGGTGGGTTCCTCCGGGGCTGGCAAGTCAACCATCGCCCAGCTGCTGTCGCGCCTGTACGACGTCGACGCCGGCAGTGTGCGCATTGGCGGCATGGACGTGCGTGACCTCACCTTTGACGGGCTCCGGGCGGGGGTGGGCATGGTCACCCAGGACGGGCACTTGTTCCACGAGTCAATCCGCTCCAATCTGCGCCTGGCCAAGCCCACAGCAACTGACGGGGAAATTTGGGACGTCCTGAAAAGGGCGCGACTGGAGGACTTCGCCACGGCGCTGCCCGACGGTCTGGACACCGTGGTGGGGGAGCGCGGGTACAGGCTTTCCGGTGGTGAGCGTCAGCGCCTGACCATCGCCAGGTTGCTGTTGGTGCAACCTGCCGTGGTGATTTTGGATGAGGCCACAGCAGCCCTTGACTCCACGAACGAGGTTGCAGTTCAGGCGGCCCTGGGGGAGGCACTGGAGGGCAGGACGGCCCTGGTCATTGCACACAGGTTGTCCACCATCCGTTCGGCCGACGCCATCTTGGTGTTGGAAGCCGGACGCATCGTGGAGCACGGCACACATGACGAACTCATCCTTCGCGGCGGGCGCTACGCCGAACTGCATGAAACCCAATTCGCCCAGGCAGTGGCCGCGGTGGCCGAGACGCAGGAGCAGTAGGGCGTCAGGGCTCCTCGACATTGAACTGACCCGCCCCGGGCAACTGCCACCTAGGACAACTGACCCGCAGAAAACGCCGAAAATTCGCGTTTTTGACGCGATTTTCGGCGTTTTCTGCGGGTCAGTTTGGGGTGTTCAGGCGCGGGGATGTTAGTTGCTGTTCAGGCGGGGGAGGACGAACTCGGTCAACAGGGGCGCCAGGTCGTCAAAATCGGCCGCTCCCGCAACGTCCATCCAACGCAGTTCAGCAATCTCGGCGGTGGGCACAACAGCGTCCGCATCCCAGCGCCCCGGCGCCGTGAAGACAGTGGCCTCGATGTCGGTGTTGGCTTCATTGGCGGCTGTGCCGTGCCAAACACCCATGAGTTCAAGGGCGGCAGCGTCAACATCGATGCCCACTTCTTCGGCCAATTCGCGGACAGCCGCCTGCGCTGCGCTCTCGCCGAGCTCCGGCTTGCCGCCGGGATGCATGAACTTGGTGGTGCCGGTTTTGCGCACCGTCAGGAGCCTTCCGGCGGGGTCGTAAACACAAACAGCTGAAACCTTTAGAACACTTTTCACGTCTTTGATCCTAACGAATTTGATCCCACCGAACGCCATGACCCGTGGGGGTTCCTGCCGAACGGGGAGTAGTGGTCGATGTTTACGCCAAACATCAACCACTACTCCCCGTTCGCGAGAGAGGAGAGGAGAGGAGAGGAGAGGAGAGGGCTCAGGCTGCGGGCCGCGGCGCCCGTCCAAGGCCAGCAACAACAATGCCGCCAGGATGGGTCCGTACGTCAGCAGCGAGGCCCAACCCAGTGTTTCGCCCAAGATCCAGGAAACGCCAATGAGAAGAACCGGTTCCACGTAGCTGAGCAAGCCAAACAAGGACAGCGGCAGCCACTTGCTGGCCAACAGATACAGGGCCATGGCGGCACCGCCCAGGACACCGATGGCCCAAGTCACCCACACTCCATCAAGGCTTCCCGGCCCGCCGGAGCCAATGCCGTGCGGACCCGTCAGGATGAAGTAGATGCCCAGCGGCAGAAGAAACAGCAGCTCGGCGGCAAAAGCCGGCAGATTGTCGAAGCCGATCTTGCGGCGCAGCACAAAGTACACCGGGTACCCCAAACAAACCACCAGGGTGGGCCAGGCCAGCCCGCCCGCAGCAAACGCTTCATGGGCCACACCAAGCGCCGCGGCAGCAACGGCCAATTTGCGCAGCACGCTGAGCTTGTCGGCAAAGAACACGCGGCCAGCCAGCACCATGGTCAGCGGCAGCAGGAAATAGCCGAAGGACACGGACAACGCCATATTGTGCAGTGGCGCCCACATAAACAGCCACAGCTGCACACCCACCAGCGCTGCGGCCAGGACCCCCAGCGGAAGGAGAGCCGGACGACGTCGAACACGCGTCATCAGGGCGCGGATCTCGGTACGTGCCGAGCCAAGGAAAGGGAAAATGCCGGCCAAGGTGGCAAGCGTCAGCACGATGCGCCAACCAAAGATCTCTTCGGCGCCCCAGCCGGGCAGCAGACCGGCCAGCAGGAAGATCACAGCAAAGAGGAGCGACGCCGTGAGGGAAACTGCCACGCCGCGTGCGGCAGTGTCGGTGCCCATGGCAGGATCCTCACCGTTTACGGCCGCAGGAAACTGGCTGTTTTACAACACTGCCAGTTGTGGCCTTGCGGGAAGAAAAGAGTGCCCCCGCCGGGGATCGAACCCGGATTTGCCCTTTAGGAGAGGGCTGTCTTATCCATTGGACTACAGAGGCGCGTCACCAAGCCTAGCGGAACTGGCAAGCAAGCAAAAACGGGTGTGGGGTGTGGGCCCCTTAGCCCTCGACAGGCTTCACTTTCTTCCTCCGGCCAAGGAACAAGGCCACACCGAGCCCGGCCATCGAAAGTACCAACAGGAACCAGCTCGCCATGACCAGCGTCGAAGCCAGCGAGACAGCCGATGGGTCAAGGGATTCTGCGCCGAGCATATTGTCAACGGCAACATTGGCCCACAGTTGAACGGCCGCAAACAGGACAGGGAAAACCCACAGCACCCGCCGCACTGCCTTCTGTGCAACATTGATGGCCGTCAAGGTCAGGGCGCTCAAGGCAAAGACCAAGGGAAACAGTGTTCCGGCCGTTTTGTGCACGAATTGCAACTGACCCATGGCGTCGGAATCCATGGCTGCCCGCAACGCCTCAATGTGGGCAACGTCAAAACCAAAAACCATGGAGTCGGGCATGGCCAGGCCGCCGGAAAGATCTGTCATCTGGTTCAACGTCAGCACGTGGAAGTACCAGAACAGGAACAAACTCGCCACGGAACCGGCAATCAGCAGCAGATTCGCGTTGTTCTGCGCCTTGTGCGGTGAACGCGCAGTGCTGGAGTTAATGACGGGGGCGCCGGGCTGCGTAGCGGCCCCGCCATGCTTTGCTGCACGTTGAGCGGGAGTTTTAGCCATGGAATCATTATCGCTCAGATTAGGCTGATGCCATGGCATTGGAACTCGACCCCGCGCTCAACGACCACGAATTGGCGGCGAAGCTGCTGCGGCAGGCGGGAACGCTGGCCCACGCCATCCGCGCCGAAGGTTTAAGTGCTCTCCGCGATGGGGGACGGATCAAGAGCGGCGCCTCAGATTTTGTCACGGCCGCCGATCTGGCCGCCGAGAATTACATCTTCACGCAACTGCGCCATGCCCGCCCGGACGACTCGATCGTGGGCGAGGAAGGCGCCGGTTTCGCGGGCACCTCGGACCGGGTCTGGGTCATCGACCCGGTGGATGGCACGTTCAACTTCGCCAGCGGGTCAACGTACTGGTGCGCAGCCCTTGCGCTGGCGCAGCTGCCAGCAGGCTCGCCTCCGGCGCCGGCGTCCTTGCATGACGCGCCGGTGCTGCTGGGCGCCGTGTACCAGCATCAGGAGGACAAACTGTGGCTGGGGGGATCGGCCCATCCGGCAACGCTCAACGGCCGGCCGATACGTGTTGACACACGCCACGCGTTGGCGGAGCTCTCCGCCGGCACCTACCTTCACCCCACCTGGCTGGCCCAACCCCGGGCGGCCGTGCCGTGGCAGCACGCAGCAGTGCTCCCGGCCACCTTGCGCATGCTCGGTTCGGGCTCGTGCGATCTGGCCCGGGTGGCTCAAGGCGAGCTCGGTGTGTGGTTCCAGCACAGTTGCCCGTCCTGGGACTGGCTCCCCGGTAAAGGGATCGTTCGGGCGGCAGGCGGGGACACCGGCGTCGTCCACGTCAACGGTCTTGACTGGTTCATGGCCGGGCCGGCGGCCGCGGTGGCGCAGCTCCGGACGGCACTGGAACAAGGCGCGGCTGGGGAGGACGACTAGTCGGAGCGGCCGGGGAGTGCAAGCTGTGGGGAGGGCGCGGGTGGGGCCACGCGCCCGAGGGCCCCGCTGCGAGCTTGCGAGCAGGGGGAGGGCGCGGGGATTGTCAGTGGGGGCAACTAGACTGGATGTCACCATGGATATGTTGTTTGACCCTTACCCGCAAAAGCCCAAATCTACGCCCAGCGCCGGCGCCGGACTGCCCGTGTGGCAGCCCTTTGAGCAGGACGACCCCGGTGCTGACGCGCCCGAATTTGCGCCCGACGGGTCCGCCTCGCCGCCCCAGCCTGAGGGTCAGTACTACGACGCCGGGCCCGGTGCGGCTCCGCGGCGCTGGCCTGACCCGGCCGAGTTGCTCGAGGGCATGAACCCGGGGCAGGAAGCGGCCGTGGTGCACACCGGCGCGCCTTTGCTGATTGTGGCGGGTGCCGGCTCAGGAAAGACCAGGGTGCTCAGCCATCGGATCGCGTATTTGCTGGCCACAGACCAGGCACACCCCGGCCAGATTTTGGCCATCACGTTCACCAACAAGGCCGCGGCGGAAATGCGTGAACGCATCGAGGCCTTGATCGGTGATGCGGCGAAGTCGATGTGGATTTCCACGTTCCACTCCTCATGTGTGCGGATTCTGCGCCGCGAGGCGAAAGTCATCGGGCTGAACTCCAACTTCTCCATCTACGATTCGGCCGACTCGCTGCGCCTGATCACGCTGGTGGCCAAGGGCCTGGAGCTGGATCCGAAGAAGTTTGCGCCCAAGGCCATGATGCACAAGATCTCGGCATTGAAGAATGAGCTCATCGATGACGATGAGAATTCCATGAACACCAACTTCAACGAGCCCTTCGCGGCCGCCGTGGCGGAGGTTTACACGGGCTATGCACAACGTCTGCGCCAAGCCAACGCCATGGACTTTGACGATCTCATTGCCCAAACCGTGTACATGTTCCGGGCCTTCCCCGGTGTTGCCGAGTATTACCGGCGCCGCTTCCGGCATGTGCTGGTGGATGAGTACCAGGACACCAACCACGCCCAGTACGCGCTGGTGAAGGAAATTGTGGGCACCGACCACGCCAACACGAGCGGCATTGCGCCGGCCCAGCTGACAGTGGTGGGCGACTCCGACCAGTCCATCTACGCTTTCCGGGGCGCCGACATCCGCAACATTGTCGAATTTGAGCAGGACTATCCGTCCGCTGACACCATCAAGTTGGAGCAGAACTACAGGTCCACGCAGAACATTCTCAGCGCCGCCAACGCCGTGATCTCCCGGAACCCCAATCGGCGCGAGAAGCGCCTGTGGACGGCCGAGGGTGACGGCGAAAAGATCGTTGGCTACGTGGCCGAGTCCGAGCACGACGAGGCCCGGTTCATCGCCAAGGAGATTGACAGGCTCCAGGATGAGACGGATATCCGTCCCGGTGACGTGGCCATTTTCTACCGCACCAACGCCCAGTCCCGCGCCATTGAGGACATTCTGGTGCGGGTGGGGTTGCCGTACCGGGTGGTCGGCGGCACCCGATTCTACGAGCGCAAGGAAATCAAGGACGCTCTGGCGTACCTGCGCGCCCTGGTCAACCCGGACGACGACGTGAACTTGCGCAGGATTCTCAACGAACCCAAGCGCGGTATCGGGGACCGTGCCGAAGGCGCCGTGGCGGCGTTGGCGCAGCGGGAAAGAATCTCGTTCTCGGCAGCCCTGGCCCGGGCCGAGGAAGCGCCCGGTATTGCCTCACGATCCCTCAACGCCGTCAACGTCTTCGCGAAAATGATGACAGATCTTGGCGAGGTGGCCGCCACCGCCAGCCCCGCCACGGCCCTGGAAGCTGTGCTGGAGCAGAGCGGCTACCTGGCGGGCTTGCGCACTAGCACCGACCCGCAGGATGAGTCCCGCGTGGAGAACCTGGCTGAACTTCTCGCCGTCGTGCGTGAATTTGGGCAAGAAAACCCGGAAGGAACGTTGGGGGAGTTCCTGGAGCAAGTCTCGCTGGTGGCTGACGCCGACCAGATCCCCGATGCTCCTGGCGGGTCCGAGGCCGAGGCTGCTGCCGCCGTGGCCGAGGCGAAGCGGCTTGGTGTTGTGACGCTCATGACGTTGCACACGGCCAAGGGCCTGGAATTCCCTGTCGTGTTCCTGACAGGCATGGAGCACGGTTTGTTCCCGCATTCGCGCTCGGCCACTGATCCCAAGGAGCTCGCGGAGGAGCGCCGGCTGGCCTATGTGGGGCTGACCCGGGCACGGAAGCGGCTGTATCTGACGCGCTCCGAAGTGCGCAGCCTGTGGGGCCAGAGCCAGTACAACCCGCCCAGCCAGTTCATTGATGAGGTCCCGGCCGAGCTCATTGAATGGAAGCGCGAAGGCACCGCACGGGTTGCTCCCGTGGCGGGAGATTTTGGTACCAGCCGCTACTCGGGGTCGTCGTGGGGGGCTGGCTCGGCCGTGGGGGGACGCGCCGCCGGCCTCCTGCCGCCGAGCATTTCCGCCCGCACGGCGGCCGGACGTGTGCAACCGCAAAAGGAAGTCATCTCCGTCAGTGTGGGCGACAAAGTCAACCACACCTCCTTCGGTGATGGCACAGTTCTGGAAGTCACAGGGGTGGAGGATAAGACAGTGGCCAAGGTGCGTTTCAGTATTGGTGAGAAGCGTCTTTTGCTGCGGTATGCGCCCGTGGTGAAAATCGAATAAGGGGCTCGGGGGCACGCGTTTTCGAGCGCTTCTGCACAGGCAGCTAGTACACAGTTGGGCGGACGGTCACGGATGCGGCAAGCTTGGTCCATGGTCATGAACACGCCCGGCCGGCTGCGCGCCCGCACACCCCGCCCCGCCGCGCCAGTGTGGTGCGCGCTCGCCACGCTGGTGGCCCTGAGTTTGGCTGGCTGCATCACCGTGCCGACCGGGGGCGGTGACCCGACAGCCACGCAGGGGCCCACCGCGCCGCAGACATTCGTCGACAGGCTCAAGGCCACAGCTGTCGCCCCGCCCAGCGAGGGCGCCACCGAACTGCCACAATTCATCACCGATTCACGCAACATTGCCTGTGTTTTCACCACCTCGCGGGCCGGGCACCTGAACCAGCCGTGGGAACCCAACAACTTCAACGATGCCGCCAACGCCACAGCCCCCACCCTCCCGGTGGTCTCGTGCCAAATGGTCAGTTACCCGCAAGTTCAAGCCGCCGATGTGCGCGAGAACTGTGCCGGAACCTTCGTTGGCTACCTGGGCGGGGTTGCCACGCTCCTCCCGGACAAGGCCAGCTACGGCGGCTGCCGGGCCGGGGTGAGTGCGGTGGAGGCAGCGTTCGGCGCCCGCGGAACAGTGAATCAAGTCATGGGCAGCATCCCCGTCCTGGCCCCGGGCGCAGCCATGGAATCCCAAGGCTATCGCTGCGCACCCCTGGACGACGGCGTTGCGTGCGCCAATCTGGCCAGCGGGGTGGGCTTCTTTGTTGCCGCCGAGAAGTACGAACTTTTTGGCGCCGGGCAACCCACCAAACAACCCACCAGCAGCCCGACGGCGGCCGCAGGGTAGGAGCGCTAGGAAAGTAACGCCGTCGTGCACCAAACACGACCCTTTGTGAGCTGAATAACCCCCGTGGACTGTGGCGGACTAGTGAAATATGTGCTTTCACAACGACGCGGTAGTGTGTGGAAGGGGTCAACGCCCCTCGAAATCACTACTTCGACGTAGAAGGACACCAATCCGTGGACCTGTTTGAATACCAGGCGCGCGACATGTTTGAGGCTCACGGCGTTCCCGTGTTGGCCGGCATCGTGGCGCACACCCCTGAAGAAGCAAAAGCAGCAGCCGAGAAGATTGGCGGCGTCACAGTCGTCAAGGCACAGGTAAAGGTCGGTGGCCGCGGCAAGGCTGGCGGCGTCAAGGTTGCAAAAACCGCTGACGAAGCGTTTGAGCACGCCTCAGCCATACTTGGCATGGACATCAAGGGTCACACCGTCAACACGGTCATGATCGCACAGGGTGCAGACATCGCCGAGGAGTTCTACTTCTCGGTGCTGCTGGACCGCGCCAACCGCAACTACCTGGCCATGTGCTCGGTAGAAGGTGGCATGGAGATCGAGGTTCTGGCAGTAGAACGCCCCGACGCCTTGGCCCGGGTCGCCGTTGACCCCGCCGTGGGCATCGACCAGGCCAAGGCCGAGGAAATCGTCGCCACTGCAGGCTTCTCCGCGGAGCTCGCTCCCAAGGTTGCCGCGGCCATCATCAAGCTGTGGGACGTTTTCGCCAAAGAAGACGCCACACTGGTTGAGGTCAACCCCTTGGTCCTCACCGGAGCCGGCGACATCGTAGCCCTCGACGGCAAGGTCACCCTCGATGAGAACGCCGACTTCCGTCACCCCCACCACACCAAACTCGAAGACGCTGCTGCGGCCGACCCGTTGGAGGCCAAGGCTAAGGCTGCGGACTTGAACTACGTCAAGCTCGACGGCGAAGTTGGCGTTATCGGCAACGGTGCCGGCCTGGTCATGTCCACGCTGGATGTTGTCGCCTATGCTGGCGAAAACCACGGCGGCGTCAAGCCCGCCAACTTCTTGGACATTGGCGGTGGAGCATCCGCAGAGGTCATGGCCGCTGGCCTGGACGTCATCCTCAACGACCCACAGGTCAAGAGCGTGTTCGTCAACGTCTTCGGCGGCATCACCTCCTGTGACGCTGTTGCCAAGGGCATTGTTGGCGCATTGGCCGAGCTCGGTTCCTCAGCCAACAAGCCGCTGGTTGTCCGTCTCGACGGAAACAACGTTGAAGAAGGCCGTCGCATTCTCAACGACGCCAACCACCCGTTGGTCACCCTGGCCGCCACGATGGACGAGGGCGCCGACAAGGCCGCCGAGCTCGCCAACGCTTCGAAGTAGAGGTCTAGAAACTATGTCTATCTTCTTGAATAAAGATTCCAAGGTCATCGTCCAGGGCATCACCGGCGGCGAAGGCACCAAGCACACAGCCCTGATGCTCAAGGCTGGCACCCAGGTTGTTGGCGGCGTGAACGCACGCAAGGCCGGCACCACAGTTGTTCACGGCGACGTTGAACTGCCCGTTTTCGGTGCAGTGTCCGAAGCTGTTGCAGCCACCGGCGCCGACGTCTCCATCGTGTTCGTGCCCCCGGCATTCACCAAGAATGCAGTGGTTGAGGCCATCGAAGCCGGCGTTCCGCTGGTTGTTGTCATCACCGAAGGCGTGCCGGTTCAGGACTCCGCTGAGTTCTGGGCCCTGGCTCAGTCCAAGGTTGACGCTTCCGGGAACCAGATCACCCGCATCATCGGGCCGAACTGCCCCGGCATCATCACCCCCGGTGAAGCACTGGTTGGCATCACGCCGAACAACATCACCCAGAAGGGCCCCATCGGCTTGGTTTCCAAGTCCGGTACCTTGACCTACCAGATGATGTTCGAGCTGCGCGACCTGGGCTTCTCCACCGCTATCGGCATCGGTGGCGACCCCGTCATCGGCACCACCCACATCGACGCACTCGCTGCGTTCGAGGCTGACCCGGAGACCAAGGCCATCGTCATGATTGGTGAGATTGGTGGCGACGCTGAAGAGCGCGCAGCCGATTACATCAAGGCCCACGTCACCAAGCCCGTTGTTGGCTATGTTGCAGGCTTCACGGCTCCCGAGGGCAAGACCATGGGCCACGCCGGCGCCATCGTCTCCGGCTCAGCAGGAACCGCACAGGCCAAGAAGGAAGCCCTTGAGGCTGCTGGCGTGAAGGTCGGCAAGACGCCGTCCGAGACGGCTGCACTGCTGCGCGAAGTTTTCGCAGCGCTCTAAGCTTTCTTGAGCGCAAGAGCGCGGCCGCCGCATCTTTAGATGTGGTGGCCGCGCTTTTTTGTGCCCGCGCGCGCTCGCGTCCGTGCTCCCTGCCCGCGCGCCGCGCCCTGTTCCTTGCCCCGCCCCGCGCGCCGAGTCAGACTGAAAGCCGCCGAGTCAGACGCTGCGCTGCTGAGTTTTCGCGGGCGTCCGTCTGACTCGGCGCACGATCGCCACGGCGGCTCAGCTCAGCTCGACTAGCTTCGCCAAACCACGGGGAAGCTGAGTCTTTAGGCGAGTGAGCACCGACTGCAACGCTGCTGACCTGTCCTGCTCGGGCGGAAGTCGCGCAGGGTTGAGCGCCACGCCGTCGGCCCAGACCCTGATATCGGTCTCGGATCCGTACGACATCGCCGCGTGGCTGCCCAAGATGTTCATGGTTGCCCAGTCCGCCAGGGTGTTCGCATACGGTGTTGGTGGGCACAGCCGGTTCTTTGCGGCGTCGTCTTCACGAGTAGCTTCCACATACCCTGCCAGAGCAGCCCCGAAGCACGGGAACCCGGCCCGGATAGGCTGTAGGGTAATCGCCGAACGTCCCCAAATCGGTACGCTGGGCGGGTACTGCAAGCCGGACGCCGCGCAGTGCACCACCATCGCGTCCCTCGCTATCGCGGCCGACCCCTCCGCGAGCGTGATGCGTCCTCGCTCAACCGAACGGACATGCCCCAGGCGCACAACGTGCTCGATCGTGCGTAGTTGGCGGAGTTCCCAGTTGGCCAGCGTAGGCGTCTTCGCCATCGTCGGCGTCACGGAGCGGTCGATCCGCAGCATGACGCCGGCATCTTCCATCCGGAGGAACATGTCCTGAAACGATGTCGCGGCCCCGGCCGACTCCATAATGTCGGCGACCATGCCCAGGAACGCGGCTGGATCCGGCTGAACCACTGCCCGGTTGAGC
The DNA here is from genome assembly GCF_054511095.1 of Arthrobacter sp. TMN-49. NCBI lineage: Bacteria > Bacillati > Actinomycetota > Actinomycetes > Micrococcales > Micrococcaceae > Arthrobacter > Arthrobacter sp. TMN-49. The sequence goes on from NZ_JBTNDH010000014.1 coordinate 97,083, forward strand.
ATCCACGGATCGCGTGGCCTGACCCAACAGATCTTAGCGGCGTCCACGCCGCGTGCCAGCAGCCAGAGGCAGGCGTCGGTCGCAGTCTTGCCCGAGCCAACGATCACGAACTGACTGGGCGCCTCGGCCAGGCGGGCGAGGTCGTTGACCGGAATCACGCGGGCGTCGACAGCGACGTCGAACGGGGGCGGCGTATCTGCGGGGATCGTGGGGGAGAGGTACCGGGCGTCAACAATCCGGCACCCCGGCGACACCTCAAACCGCTCCCCGGAGATGCGCGAGAGGATCTGATGGTCCGCGAGGTACTCGCAATTGGCAAAGAACTCGACCCTGCCGGTCTCCAGCAACCGGTCGGTCAAGACGCGACCATAGTAGGCGCAGATCTCGGAGACGTCGGCCCGCTCATGCAGCCCGGCCTCTGGTCCGTGCTGTTGCACCCGGCCGCCGCCCAGTAGCGTCGACGCGACACCGTAAAAGGCCGACGCCTGGTGCAAGCGGACAAAAGGATAGGCATCGAGCCAGTGCCCGCCCACCGAGTGGCGGCGGTCAACCACCGCCACGCGTGCGTTGCTGTGCTCGATCAGCGCATCAGTGAACGCCATACCCGTGGCACCGGCGCCGACCACTAGGTAGTCTGCTCGCACAATGCGCGTCATGGCTCAATCCAACCACCGGGAGGGTGGCTGATCAATGGGTCGGGCGTGAATACCCCAAACGAAAAGTGCGGCCCGGAGGGGGTGGCCTCCCAGCCTTGAGTAGACTGCACGGGAAAAGACGCAGCCCCAACGCTGGCCCGGACTGCGGCCACGGCCTCCTGTGCTTCCAGTGAGGCGGACCCAGTACGGGTATCTAGCCAGCGTTTCGGCCGAGGTAGCCGGTAAGCGTCGAGACCCACATACGCCGCATGCGGGTCTCGACGCCAACCGGCTACCTCGGCGCATTAAGGGTTGCGGGGAGCAACTAGCCGGCGGGGACGCCGGCGTGGAGTTGCGGGAGTGCCGTTACCAGCGGGGCCAGCTCCGGTAGAAGTGCAGCCTCCGCCAAGGCGCACTCCAGCGCTTCGTCGTGGACGGGGCGCGCTGTTTCGAGCAAGTCCAGGCCAGCGGGCGTCAGCTCCGTGTAGATCCCGCGGCGGTCATCGGCGCACAGGATGCGCGTGAGGAGCCCGCGGTCCTCCAAACGGTTGACCAGGCGTGTGGTGGCGCTGGGGCTCAGCGCTGTGGCGCGGCCCAGCTGTTGCATACGCATGTGCCAGCCATCCTGCCTGCTCAGGGCGTCCAGGACGGTGTATTCCACCACCGACAGCTGCGCGGCGTTCGCCAGTGCCTTCTCCATGCTTGCTTCGATCAAGCCGTGAAGTGCTGCCAAAGTCCGCCACCCCCGGGCGCGAACTTCAACTGCGTCATCCTTAATGCTCATGGGCGGATTCCTTTCGCGAGAAACGTGCGGTGCAGCACAAAGTAGTTTAGTTGCTTGCGCGCTATAGGTGCGTGTACACCAATTTATGAAGCGTCTGCAACTACTAGCTTGCGCCCCCGATTTACCAGCCCCAAGCCCCAGAAGGAGAATCATGTCTCTCGGCCTGTTAGCACTAGCCCTCGGAGGGTTCGGCATCGGAGTCACCGAGTTCGCCATCATGGGGTTGCTCCCCGAGGTTGCCGCCGATTTTGCCGTCAGCGAAGCCACTGCAGGGTGGCTCATCTCCGGCTACGCGCTGAGCGTCGTTGTGGGTGCTCTGCTGCTGACAGCAGCCGTCACCAGGCTTCCTCGCAAGCTCGTCCTGGCCGCCTTGATGGTCCTGTTCATCGCGGGAAACTTGATCTCCGCCATAGCGCCCGACTATGCCATCATGATGGCGGGGCGCGTCATCGCGGCCCTCTGCCACGGCGCGTTCTTTGGCATTGGTGCGGTGGTGGCCGCGGACATGGTGGCCCCCAGCAAAAAGGCCGGGGCCTTCGCCATCATGTTTACCGGCCTGACAGCCGCCAACGTGTTGGGCGTACCGTTCGGGACCCTGCTGGGCCAACACGCCGGCTGGCGCTCTACGTTTTGGGCCATCACGGTCATCGGTGTCATTGCGCTGATAGGCATCCTGGCTCTGGTACCGAACCTGGCCCACGAACGTGGAGCAGGGCTGCGTGGGGAACTGCGCGCGTTCAAGTCCCACCAAGTCTGGCTGTCTATCACCGTAACCGTGCTTGGCTACGGCGGCATGTTTGGCGCGTTCACCTACATTGCCTTCACCCTGACGGAGGTGACAGGCTTCCGCGCCACCACAGTCCCGTGGCTGCTCATTCTGTTCGGGGTTGGCCTGTTCATCGACAACACCGTGGGAGGCAAGGCCGCGGACAAGAATGTGGACAAGACACTTTTGCTCGCCTTATCCATCCTGGTGGTCATTCTGGCCGTCTTTGCGTTGACGGCCACCAGCCAGATCATGACCATCGCTTCCCTGGTCCTAATGGGCGGCTTTGGCTTCGCCACCGTACCCGGCCTGCAAATGCGGGTCATGAAATATGCGTCAGCGGCCCCAACTCTCGCCTCCGGCCCCAACTCTCGCCTCCGGCGCCAACATTGGTGCCTTCAACCTGGGCAATGCGCTTGGCGCCTGTCTGGGCGGTGTCACCATCACCACCGGATTGGGCTACACCTCACCCATCTGGGCCGGGACCGGACTGAGCGCCCTTGCCGTCGTCGTCATGGCCTACGCAGCAGTCAACGGCCGCAAGCTCGCCGCCGCCCAACAGCCCCGGCACCCCCACGCCGTCGAACTTTCCACCGTCTAAAACCTCAACACCCAGGAGAACATCATGACTTCCATCCCCTCCATCTCACTGAACAACGGCGTGCGCATGCCTGAGATCGGCTACGGCGTGTTTCAGGTGCCCGACGCCGAAACGGAGCAGGCGGTCACGGCGGCTCTGGCTGCAGGTTAATGGAGCATCGACACGGCTGCCGTCTACGGCAATGAGGCAGGCGTGGGCCGGGCCCTGGCCGCGTCAGGAGTGCCCCGCCAGGATCTGTTCATCACCTCGAAGGCCTGGATTGCCGATCTTGGCTACGCGCAGACACTTGCGGCCTACGAAATCAGCCTGGCGAAACTTGGTCTGGACTACCTTGACCTGTACCTGATCCACTGGCCGGCACCGGAGACGGAGCTGTACCTGGAGTCGTGGAAGGCGCTGGAGGAACTGCTGGCGGCCGGGAAGGTGCGCGCCATTGGCGTCTCCAACTTCCTGCCCGAGCACCTTGAGTCGATCATTGCCCTGGGCGGAACGGTGCCTGCCGTCAACCAGATTGAGCTGCATCCGGCGCTGCAACAGGGCAGTATTGCAGCGTTCAACGCCGCACACGGCATTGTCACCGAGGCGTGGAGCCCGTTGGTGCAGGGTGCCGTGTTGGACGACCCAGCGGTGCTGGCCAATGCCGCGGCTCACGGGCGCACCCCGGCACAGGTAATTTTGCGCTGGCACCTCGCGCAGGGCCGGGTCATCATCCCCAAGTCGGTGACGGAATCACGCATCAAGGAAAACCTTGACATCCTGGACTTTGAACGGGCCGATGGGCAGCTGGCAGCCCTTGATGCGCTGGAGAGGGACGGCCGTACAGGCCCGCACCCGGCGCACTTCAACGGCTAAAAGGTTGCGGGGGCCGTTGTGGGAAGCCGATGGTGGTTGAACACCACCGGATGTTCTCCACAGCACCCTCAACAACCTGCA